>CAZIIB010000001.1:0-42800 GCA_964539125.1 uncultured Thermoanaerobaculia bacterium
AGCAGTAGACTCTGGCCTTCGACCGCCGAAGCCGGCGCCGGCTTCGGCCCACACGCCGTCGTCCGACCGGGAGACGAGACCATGGCCCGAAGCGCGACCCTGAACGCGATGCAGAAGCGGATGTGCGAAGAGAGCCGCTGGGACTTCTCCGACCTCCGCGCGCTGTTCCTCAACTGCACCCTGAAGCGGAGCCCGGAACGCTCCCACACCCGCGGCCTGATCGACCTCTCGAAGGCGATCTTGGAGGCCAACGGCGTGGCGGTGGAGGTGCTCCGTCCGGTGGACTACGAGATCGCCCCCGGCGTCTGGCCGGACATGACCGAGCACGGCTGGGAGCGCGACGACTGGCCGGGGATCTACGAGAAGGTGAAGGCGGCCCACATCCTGGTGATCGGCTCGCCCATCTGGCTGGGGGAAAAGTCCTCGGTCGCGAACCGGGTGATCGAGCGGCTGTACTCGACCTCGGGCGACCTCAACGAGCAGGGCCAGTACGCCTACTACGGCCGCGTCGGGGGCTGCCTCATCACCGGCAACGAGGACGGCGCCAAGCACTGCGCGATGAATCTCCTTTACTCGCTCCAGCACCTCGGCTACACGATCCCGCCCCAGGCCGACGCCGGCTGGATCGGCGAGGCCGGCCCCGGCCCTTCCTACCTCGATCCGGGCTCGGGCGGGCCGGAGAACGACTTCACCAACCGCAACACCACCTTCATGACCTGGAACCTGTTGCACCTGGCCCGGATGATCGTCGACGCCGGTGGCATTCCGGCCCATGGCAACCAGCGCTCCGAGTGGGACGCCGGCTGCCGTTTCGACGCCGCCAACCCGGAGCACCGCTAGCGGAGCACGGGGAGAGGACGCGCCGTGCCCACGGGAGCCTGGCATCGCCTCGGCCCGTCGCTCGTCGCCGGGCTCGCCCTGGCGGCGTGCGGCCACGTGATCGGTCCGGGCCTGCCCCTCCAGCGGGGCGCCGACCGCTTCGACTTCGCCTCGCCCCCGTGCACCCCCGCGCCCCGCCCCGAGTGGGCCCGGGAAGGCGGCGACGACGTGGTCTTGCGCTACCTGGGCGCCGGCGGGCTCTACGTCGGCTGGCAGGGCCGGGCGATCCTGACCGGGCCGTTCTTCACCGATCCGGGCTTCCTCGACCTCGCCCTGGGGCCCATGACCTGGAACACCGAGGCGATCTTCCGGGGTCTCGACGGCGTGCCCCTCGGCCGGGTGGGCGCCATCCTGGTGGGTCACTCCCATTACGACCACCTGGGCGATCTGCCGGTGATCGCCGGCGAGCTCGCCGACTGGACCACGGTCTACGTCAACCGGTCCGGGGCCAACGCCCTCGAGGCCTACCCCCGGCTGCGCTCGCGGATCCGGGTGCTCGACGACCTCGAAGGGCGCTGGATCCAGGTGGAGGACGCCTCGGGGCGGCGCCTCCCGTTCCGCTTCATGGCCGTGCCGTCGGACCACGCGCCGCACGTCCTCGGGATCGAGCTGATGAAGGGCACCAACCGCCCCAGCCGGCGCCCCTGGACCGAGCGGCGCTACACGTCGCTTCTCCTCGGCCGCCCCTACGCCTTCGTGATCGACCTGCTCTCCTCGAGCGCCCCCGACGCCCGGGTCCGCTTCCGGATCTACTACCAGGACGCGGCGAGCCGGGACGACCTGGGTCACCCGCCGGCGTTCTCGGGCGCCGACCGCCACGACTACGACCTCGCCGTCCTGTGCCTGGCCTCGGCCCAGGAGGTGCCCCCCTATCCCCAGGGCATCCTCGAGGCCGTCCGGCCCCGCCACGTGCTGATCGGCCACTGGGAGGACTTCTTCCGGCCCTGGCGACCGGAGCGGCGCTTCGTGCCCCTCCTGACCGACCGGCGGGCGGCCCGCTTCCTCCGGACGGTGGACCGCGCCGAGGACGCGTGGCGCGCGACCCTTCAGCCGCCCGTGGACCGCGAAGCCGTGTGCAGCCCGTCGACTCCGGGGTGGACCCTTCCCATGCCCGGGCAGTGGCTGCGCTTCACGCCGGAGCCGTGAGGCCCTCTGCTACCATCCGTGCGTGATCGGCTGGCGCTCGAAGACCGAGCTGGAGCGGGCCCTGGGCTACCGGTTCCGCGACCCCGACCTTCTCCAGCGCGCCCTGACCCACCGCTCCTACGCCAACGAGCGGGGGCTCGAGCGCCAGAACGAGCGCCTGGAGTTCCTGGGTGACGCGGTGCTGGGGCTGGTGGCGGGGGAGTGGCTCTTCCGGGCCCATCCGGAGCTGCCGGAAGGGGACCTCTCGAAGCTCAAGGCGTACCTGGTGAGCGCCCCGGCCCTGGCCGGCTTCTCGAGCCAGCTCGGCATCGGGAAGGCGCTCCGGATCGGGGTGGGCGAGGAGCGTTCCGGCGGCCGGACCAAGCGCTCCCTGCTCGCGGACGCCACCGAGGCGTTGTTCGGCGCCATCTACCTCGACGGCGGCCTCGAGACGGTCCGCTCCGTCATCGAGCCGCTGCTCGAAGGCCTCCTCTCCGGGCGCTCGCGGGTGCTCGAGGCCGACGCCAAGACTCGGCTCCAGGAGGAGGTCCAGTCCCGCGGCTGGGAGCTCCCCGACTACCGTCTGGTCGCCGAGACGGGGCCGGATCACGACAAGCGCTTCACCGTCGAGTGCCGGGTGCGCGAGAAGGCCGCCGGCCGCGGAGAGGGGCGGAGCAAGAAGGTGGCCGAGCAGCGGGCGGCTGCGGAGGCCCTCGAGGCCCTGCTCGCCGCCGAGCCGGCCGAGGGAGTCGGGGAGACGGTCGGCTGAGGACCGGCCCACCCTCGGTTTGCGAGCATTCGGCGGTGCCTGGTAGGCTTCGGCGTTCGATCGCCGGGACCGCGCGCCGGCCCCGCTTCCCGTAGGAATCTCCCGCCATGGCTGAGCTCACCACCGAAGCGCCAGAGACCGTCGCCGTCGCCCACCTCCTCGACCACCCCGACGAGGAGGTCCGCCTCCTCGGCTGGCTCGAGAACAAGCGCTCGAGCGGCAAGATCGCCTTCCTCCAGGTCCGGGACGGCTCGGGGACGGTGCAGGGCGTGGCGAGCAAGAAGGAGCTGTCGGAGGCGGCCTGGGCCGCCGTCGAGGGCGCGAGCCAGGAGTCCACCGTCGAGGCGACCGGCCGGGTGCACGCCGACGAGCGGGCGCCGGGCGGCGTCGAGGTCCACCTGACCGGCTTCCGGGTGCTCTCCGAGACGCAGGACTACCCGATCACCCCGAAAGAGCACGGCACCGCCTTCCTGATGGAGCACCGCCACCTGTGGCTGCGCTCCTCGCGGCAGCGGGCCGTGCTCAAGGTGCGCAGCGAGGTCGAGCAGGCGATCCGGGACTTCTACTACGAGCGGGAGTTCGTCCTGATCGACTCGCCGATCCTGACTCCGGCGGCCTGCGAGGGCACCTCGACCCTGTTCGAGACCGACTACTTCGGCGAGCCCGCCTACCTCACCCAGTCGGGCCAGCTCTACCTGGAGCCGGCCGCCGCCGCCTTCGGCAAGGTCTACTGCTTCGGCCCCACCTTCCGGGCCGAGAAGTCCAAGACCCGGCGCCACCTGATGGAGTTCTGGATGGTCGAGCCGGAGGTCGCCTTCCTCGAGTTCGACGGCCTGTGCGAGCTCGCCGAGGAGTTCGTCGCCTACCTGGTGGCGCGGGTGCTCGAGCGTTGCCGCGGCGACCTCGCGGTCCTGGAGCGCGACGTCTCGAAGCTCGAGTCGGTCGTGGCGCCCTTCCCGCGCATCAGCTACACGGAGGCGATCGAGAGGCTGCGCGCCGAGGGGGTCGAGATGGAGTGGGGAGAGGACTTCGGCGGTGACGAGGAGACGGTCCTCGCCGGCCTCTTCGACCGGCCGGTCCTGGTCACGCGCTACCCGGCCAAGACCAAGGCCTTCTACATGCAGCCCGATGCCGAGAACCCGGAGCTCGCCCTGGCCCTCGACGTTCTGGCGCCGGAAGGCTACGGCGAGATCATCGGCGGCAGCCAGCGCATCCACGATCACGACCTGCTGCTCGAGCGCATCCGCGAGCACGACCTGCCGATCGAGGCGTTCCAGTGGTATCTGGACGTTCGCAAGTACGGCGCCTTCCGCCACAGCGGCTTCGGCATGGGCATCGAGCGCTTCGTCGCCTGGATGTGCGGCGTGCCCCACCTGCGCGAGACCATTCCCTACCCCCGGATGCTTTACAAGATCTACCCGTGAAGGGGGTCGTCGTCGGCGCGACCGGGACGGTTCCGGGGTCGCCCGGCTCGGCTGCTCCCGATCCAGCCTGTAACCCATGATCCGCCGCTTCGCCTTCTATGGGGTGGTCTTCTCCGGCGGGGCGGTGCTTCTCGCCCTGGAGATCCTGGCCAGCCGGCTGTTGGCGCCGTCGTTCGGAAACAGCGTCTACGTCTGGGGCTCGATCATCAGCGTCTTCCTGGCCGCCCTGGCGTCGGGATACCTCCTCGGCGGTAGGATCGCCGACCGCAAGCCGACCATGTCGGGTCTCGCTCAGATGGTGGCCCTCGGGGGGGTCGCCCTCGCGGCTCTGGTCCTCGGCGGCGCCCGCCTCGTGGCCCTGCTGGGAGTGTGGACCGGCGGGGCGCCGGCCGGGACCCTGCTTGCGGCCGCCCTCCTCTTCGGGCCGGTGAGCCTTCTGCTGGCGACGATCTCCCCTTATGCGATCCGTCTGGCCGCCGGTGACCTGGCCCGCCTCGGGGGAACCGCGGGCGGACTCTACGCCGTCTCGACGTTCGGCAGCCTGGCCGGCGCCCTGGGCTGCACCTTCGGCCTGATCCCGTACCTCGACCTGCAGCGGTCTCTCGCCTCGTTGCTGGTGGTGACCGCCGCCACCGCGCTCGTGGCGGCGCTGGTGGCCCCCCGTCCCGCCCTTTTGACGTCGGCGCTTGCCGTTCTGCTGGCACTCTTCGGCGTCACGGCTCAGCCGATCGCGGTTCCCGGGCTCGGTGGCCTGGTCTACCAGCGCTCGACGCCCTACCAGACGCTCAGAGTCTGGGACCGCGGTCCCACCCGGTACCTCGAGAGCGACCGGGCGATCCACGGCAGCATCTCGCTGGCGACGGGCGAGGCCGCCCTCGGCTACGTACGGGCGCTGCCGCTCGCCCTGATCCTCGACCCGCGGGCTCGGCGGGTGTTGATCCTGGGGATGGGGGGCGGCGGTGCGGCCACCTACCTCCAGGGGCACCGGCCCGATCTCCAGGTCGACCTGGTGGACGTGGACGCAGCCGTGCCGGTGGTGGCGCGGCGGTTCATGGGCTTCCGGGACGGGCCGCGCGCCCGGGTGCATGTGGCGGACGCCCGCCGGTTCGTGGCGGGATCGAGGGAGCGATGGGACGTGGTGTTCGCCGACACCTACATCGGCTCGGCCGTGCCATTTCACCTGACGACCGTGGAGTTTCTGCGGCAGGTCCGCAAGCGCCTGGAGCCGAAGGGAGTGTTCGTGCTCAACCTGGCCGCCGCCCTTACGCATCCCTTTCCGCAGGCGATGGTGCGGACCGTGGCGGAGGTCTTCCCGTGCATCGCCCTGTTTCGAGCTCCGGCGTTGGGCAACACCTTGGTCTTCGCCACCGCCGGTGATCTGTGCGATCCGTCCCCGGAGGAGCTCCGTCGGAGGATCGCGGCGCTGGACGGCTCGGGCTTCGACCCTTCGCTCTCCACTCTCGCCGGCCTGCGGATCCGCGGGACCCTCGACCTGTCGGAGGAACCGGTGCTGACCGACCGGTTTGCCCCCGTCGAGCACCTGATCCGATTGGACGAGGCGGTTCCTCCCTCCCGCTGAAGCCGCGAGATGGCCCCTCGGGGAGCACAGTTCGGCGCCCTCGCGGCGGTCACTCTGATCTGGGGGTCGACCTGGGCGGCGATTCGGATCGGGCTCGGCGGGATCCCCCCGTTCGCCGGTGTGGCCCTGCGGTTCGCCGTGGCGGCCCTGGTCCTGCTGGGCGTGGCACGGGCCCTCGGCGTGCGGCTGGGCACCAGCCGGCGCGAGGTGGGCCTCTGGCTGGTCAACGGTCTGATCACCTTCGTCTTCTCCTACGGCGCCGTCTACTGGGCCGAGCAGAGGGTCCCTTCGGGCCTGACCTCGGTGCTGTTCGCCACGTTCCCGCTGTTCGTGGCCGTGCTGGCCCATCTCTTCTTGCCGGGCGACCGCCTGCGCCCGCTCTCGGTTCTGGGGGTGGTCGCGGGGTTCGCCGGCGTCGCGGTCATCTTCTCCGAGGACCTGGCCGCCGTCGGTGCTCCGGGCGCCTCCGGCGCCGCCGGGCTGCTCCTGGTGGCGTCCTTCGCCGCCGCGGTCGCCAACGTCGCGGTGAAGCGCTGGGGAGAGGGGATTCACCCCGTGGCCTTGATCGCGGTGCCCATGGGGTTGGCGGCGGTGCTCATGGGGCTGGCGTCGTTCCTCTTCGAAGGCGGCCGGCCGCTGGTCCTCGACGCGGCTTCGGTGGGCACGGTGCTCTACCTGGCGGTGATCGGCTCCGTCGTCACCTTCTGGCTCTACTTCTGGCTCCTGCAGCGCATGCGCGCGACGCGACTCGCGCTCGTCAACTATCTGTCCCCGCTCTTCGCCGTCGTCCTGGGAGCCTCCCTCTTCGGCGAGGAGCTCACCGCCCGGATCGTCGTCGGGGCCGCGCTGGTGATCGCCGGCGTCGCCGTCACCAGCTCCAGCCGATGAGGCCGACCGGCTTATGCCGCGAAGCGGAAAGATTTGTGCTGCGCTGCGGCGGATGCTAGTATGAATCGAGGGCCGGACCGCGATTCGACCGGGCTTCGTCGGATCGAGCGGCGGCTCGGGACACTTCCGGCAAGGAGACTCCGATGAGCGCAGACAAGGTCCATCACGTCAGCGAGCAACAGGCCATGGAGGTGGCGGAGGCCTCGCGCGAAAAGGAGTGGCGCAGGCCGAGCTTCATGCGCGAGCTCTTCCTCGGCAAGTTCCGGCTCGATCTGATCCATCCGTACCCTCTCCGCGGTGACGACGAGCGTCCGGAGTTCGTCGCCTTCTACAACGCGATGAAGGAGTTTCTACGCGCAGAGGTCGATCCGCGGACGATCGACCGGCTGGGCGACTATCCGGCGAACGTGGTCGACGGGCTGCGCAAGCTCGGCGCCTTCGGCATGAAGATCCCGAGAGAGTACGGCGGCCTCGGCTTCACCAACCTCGAGTACCAGAAGGTGATGCAGCTCCTGGGCACCTACGACGGCAACCTCTCCGCCCTGCTCTCGGCCCACCAGTCGATCGGCGTCCCCCAGCCCCTGAAGCTCTTCGGCACCGAGGAGCAGAAGCGGAAGTTCTTGCCGCGCTGCGCCAAGGGGGAGATCTCCGCCTTCGCCCTGACCGAGCCCCAGGTGGGCTCCGACCCGGCGCGCCTCATGACCACCGCCGAGAAGACGGCCGACGGCGAGCGCTACGTCCTGAACGGCGAGAAGCTCTGGTGCACCAACGGCACGATCGCCGACCTCATCGTGGTCATGGCGCGCGATCCGAAGTCCAACAAGATCAGCGCCTTCGTGGTCGAGATGAGCTCGCCGGGCATCACGGTCGAGCACCGCTGCCACTTCATGGGCCTGCGCGCCCTCGCCAACGCGGTGATCAGCTTCCGCGACGTCGAGATCCCCGCCGAGAACCTGATCGGCGAGGAGGGGAAGGGCTTGAAGATCGCCCTGACCACCCTCAACGACGGCCGCCTCTCGATTCCCAACGGCTCGGTCGGCCTGGCCAAGGGTTGCCTCGAGATCGTCCGCAAGTGGTCGTCCACGCGGGTCCAGTGGGGCAAGCCCATCGGCCAGCACGAGGCTATCGCCCACAAGATCAGCGATATCGCCGCCTACACCTACGCCATGCAGTCGATGGCCGACCTGGCCACCGCCATGGCCGACGACAAGAGCCTGGACATCCGCCTCGAGGCCGCGGCCTCGAAGGAATGGAACACCTTCCGCGGCTGGCAGATCATCGACCAGACGATGCAGGTGCGCGGCGGTCGCGGCTACGAGACCGAGGACTCGCTCGAGGCCCGCGGCGAGGAGCCGGTGCCGGTGGAGCGGATGATGCGCGACTACCGGATCAACCTGATCTTCGAGGGGTCGAGCGAGATCATGCACCTGTTCATGGCCCGCGAGGCCGTGGACAAGCACCTCCAGGTGCTGGGCGACCTGGTCGATCCCAAGAAGGACCCCACCGAGAAGCTCTCGAGCCTGCCCAAGGTGGCCGCCTTCTACGCGACCTGGTACCCGCGCCTCTGGATCGCCGGCGGCCTGCCGGCGCGCTACTCGGAGTTCGGCGAGCTCGCCGGGCACCTGCGGTTCGTCGATCGGGCCTCGCGCAAGCTCGCCCGCCAGATCTTCCACGGGATGGTGGTCTACCAGGGCGGCCTCCAGAACAAGCAGGCGTTCCTCTTCCGCCTGGTCGACATCGCCAACGAGCTCTTCGCCATGGCCTCGGCGGTCTCTCGCTCCCAGGCGATGATCGAGCGCGGTGAGCTGGCGGCGACCCGGGCGGTGGAGGTCGCGGACCTCTTCTGCCGGATGAGCCGCCGACGGATCCGTCAGCTCTTCTACGAGCTGTGGCACAACGACGACGTTCTCAAGTACAAGACGGCGCAGCGGATCCTCGACGGCGAGCACGTCTGGCTCGAGGAGGGGATCCTCCACCCGGCCGGTTTCGCCGGGTCGTTGGAACCGTCCGAGGCCCAGATCCCGCCGTCCACCGAGGACGTGCCGGAGACCGTGACCCACTGATCTCGGAATGCGCGCCGTCCTGCCCGCCGCTCCCCATACGGACCCCGGCGGGAACCCAGAGCCCCGGCTGGGAACCGTTCCCGAACCGGGGCTCGGTGCGTCCGAGGTGCTGGTGCGGGTCCGGGCGGCCGGCCTCAACCGGGCCGATCTCCTCCAGCTCCGCGGCCTCTATCCTCCGCCTCCGGGCGAGAGCGACGTCCCCGGGCTGGAGTGCTCCGGCGTGGTGGTGCGTGCGGGGGACGAAGTCGAGGGCTGGTCTGCCGGCGACCGGGTGATGGCTCTGGTCGCCGGCGGCGGGCAGGCCGAGCTCGCCGCCGTGCCGGCGGGCCAGCTCATGACCCTGCCCGACGCCCTCTCGTTCGAAGAGGGTGCGGCCCTCCCGGAAGCCTGCCTCACCGCCTGGACCAACCTGGTCGCCGAGGGGGAGCTCGAGCCCGGCGAGACGGTGCTCGTGACCGGGGCCAACGGTGGGGTGGGGACCATGGCGGTCCAGATCGCCCGCGAGCTCGGCGCTCGGGTCCTCGCCGCCGGGCGGAGCCGCGATCGCCTCGAGCCGCTGGCCGGCCTGGGAGCCGACGGGCTGCTCATCGACGACGCCGGCCTGCCCGTGGCGGTCCGGGACCGCACTCGCGGTCGGGGCGTCGACTTGGTCTTCGACCTCGTGGGCGGCGATCGGCTCCCGGACCACCTGGGGGCCCTTCGCAACCGGGGGCGACTGGTGCTCATCGGGCTCATCGCGGGATCGCGCTCGGAGCTCGACCTGGGGGAGATCCTGCGCCGCCGCCTCACCCTGCGGGGCTCGGTGCTCCGCTCCCGCTCCCGCGAGGAGAAGGCCCAGCTCATCGCCGCATTTTCCGAGTTTGCCCAGCCCCGCCTGGCCGACGGCAGGATTCGCCCGCTGATCGAGCGAATCCTGTCCTTCGACCAGGTCGAGGCGGCCTACCGCCGGCTGGAAGAGGGCGGAGTCACCGGCAAGCTGATTCTCCGCTGGTAGCGGAGCCTCCTCAGTCGTGGCGTAGGAAGACGTCGGTGGCGAGGCGCCGGCCACCGGAGGCGAGCCAGACCTTGGTCGCGTACCGGAAGCGGTTGCCGAACCGGTCCCGGCGGCGGGACGCGAAGTAGTCGAGCTCGATGGCGGCGATTCCGGCGTCGGGGAGGGATTCGAGCTCGCCCGCGTCCGTGATCCCGTCGTGATCCCGGTCGAGCCAGAGGCGCAAGGAAGGGAAGACGGCGTCGGCGGCGCTGATCAAGCCGTCCCCGTTGCCGCCCTGGTCGATGCGGTCGAAGACGGCCAGGGCGAGAAACCCGTTGGGCTCGTCGGATGGCGGCTGGTCGGTCTTGTCGCCGAACAGCTCGCCGCCGTCGTCGATCGCCCCGTTGCCGTTCCGGTCGAGGGCGAGCCAGGCGTCGTCCCCGTCGCCGGTGGTCCAGGAGACCCGGTCCGTGGAACCGTCGGCGTCCAGGTCGAAGGCGACGCCGCCCGCGAGGTCGGTGAGGGTGAAGCCACCCGCTCCGGTCTCGAGGAGCACCGGGCAGCCGTCGATGTCGCAGCCGGGCTGGGGCTTCGGTTCGCAGAGGCAGGTGCGGGTGAGGCTCGAGGAGTCCGTCTGGCCGCACCGGACGGTACATAGCCCGAACAGCACCTGGTAGTTCGTAACCGTTCGAACCCAGTAGCGGGTCAGGGAGTCGTGGGAGACGGCCGGACGGGTGAAGAAGGGCGGGCAGGTGATGCCGGGGAAGCAGATCAGGTACCCGCTGTTGACACACCCACCGACGCCGTGCAGCGCTCCGTTGCCCTCGCCCAGGTCCCGGCCGTCCTCGGCCTTGCAGTGGAAGTCCCAGGACTCATCGACGTGCCATCCCGCCGACAGGTTGCAGATCTGGCTCTCGGTCGTGGTCGAGTTGGCGATGGTCTGGCCGCCGCAGTCGCAGTTGAGCGTTCCGGGATCGCCGGCGACCCGAGGCCGGACCGAGTCCGAGGAGTGGCGAGCTTCACCGCCCGGATGGGTCGCCGGCGCCCCGGGTAGCTCGTCGGGGATGTTCTCGAGCCGCGCGGCGAGGTCGTCGTGCACCCAACCGGCGAGGTCCTGGAGGGCGCGTACCGCCTGGTCGGGCTGGTCGGCCGCTTGGCGGAGGACCGGCTCGAGGTTGGCGTAGAGGTTGTGGCGTACCGCCTGGGCCGAGGCGGGAAGCCCGGGCGCCTCGGCGGCGAGCTCGCGATCGATCGCTCGGAGGGCGTCGAGGGCGTGACCCAGCGCGTCCGGGCCCTCGCCGGCCGCGGAGATGGCGTCATCGATGCGTACCGACCAGTCGGCGAGCTCCTCGGCGGCGGCGGCTCGGGCGCCCAGGATCTCGCGGGCGAGCCCGGGGGACCCCGTGAAGGAGGTGTCGGCATAGATCGCCACCGGTACCGACAGGACGAGTCGCCCGACCTCCGCCGCCGTCGCCTTCGTCGGCATGGAGATGCCGAGCTCCGCGCTCTCGATCTGGTACGGATGGAGGAGCCCCTGTCGATGGGTGCGGGTCACGAAGCCCTTCGCCTCGAGCCGGTTGGCGCCTCCCGCTTCCGAGAGAAACGACCAATCGTCGGTCTTGCGGGTCACGCCCATGGTCTTCCCCGAGGTCGAGACCGTGGCCACTTGGACGGCCCAGGCCGAGACCTTCCGGTCGCCGTCGAGCTGGAGCGTGGCGTTGATCCTGCCGTTCTCCGGGTCCCACCTCAGGCCGATGAGCTCGAAAGGCGAGCCGGCGGCGTCGAAAACGAGCCGGAGTGGCGCGAGATTCTCCCGCGGCAGGGCGAAGAAGCCATCGGGCGAGCGCTCGAGCTCCATGCCGGGGCTCCTGGCCTCCTGGGCCGCGGCGGCCGGGGCAGAGAGAGTGGGGCCGACGAACAGCAGAGCCGCGAGAACGATGATTCCATGGCGCACGTTGTTTCCTCCTTCCATAACAATATACTGCACGGGCACTATCCCGGTGCCGGAAACCGCCGGGCGACGGGGCGTCCACCGCGCCGTCCGCGGGCTTCGATTCGGGGTTCAAGAAACCATAGTACAGATATCCAGCAATGTCGGGACAGTTGCTGAAGCCTCGCCCGCAGCCTTCGATAGAGTCAGCCGATGGAGCGGGCGCCTCATGCCGATCGCGTCGCCGAGCTGGTCGAAGCGCTCGGCACGCCCGTCGTCCAGGTCTGGGGCTGGCCGGGAAGCGGCGTGGGGGCGGTTCTCGACGCTCTCCTCGATCGTTTGGGCGAGAGCGCGCGCGGCGTCTCGCCGGCAGACCTTTCGGAGACCGGCAGATGGACGGTCCTCCTGTCGCAAGCCCTCGACGGCGGCGCCCGTTGGCTGATCTGCCCCGCTTCGCTCGCGGGCCGGACCGGAGCCGACCTGCTGCGCGAGAGGGTGCGGGAGCTGCCCGCGGGAGTCCGTCTGGTGCTCGGGACCTCGTCGCGGTTCGAGATCCCCATCGTCGATGGCGGTCTCGTCACACCCCGGGAGCTGGCGTTGGTCCCGGTCGAGGTCGGCTCCCTGTGGCGCGAGGCGGCGCGGGAGGAGCTTTCCCCCGACCGAGCGGCGGTGCTGGCCTCCGCCACCGACGGATGGTTCCGGCCGCTCCTCCTGGCGGCGGCGGCCACCCGCCGCGGTGCAACCCTCCTCAGCGACCCGGAACCGCTCGCGGCGGAAAGCCTCGTGGCGCTCGCTCCCGTGGCGGACTTTCTCCGTCACGAGGTGCTCTCGGAGCTCTCTGGCGCCGAGCGCGACGCCCTCGTCTGGCCCCGTCGGGCGGCCGAGGGGGTGGTCGCCCGCCTGCGCGACACCGTCGGGCTACTGCTCGACGACGAGGGTGAGCTGCGGCCGCCCAAGCTCGTCCGCGCTCTTCTCGCCCGCGAGGGGGCTGGCTCGCGCGCCGTCGTGCAGGTGCCGGGCGACGCCCCCGAGCCCCTTCCGGTTGCCGACGTCCGGGTGCGACTCCGGTTCCTGGGGCGGCCGGAAGCCTGGCGACGTCAGCCCGACGGCTCCTGGAGGCGCCTCCACTGGCCCCTCAAGCGCGCCTTTCGGGCCCTGGCGTACCTGGCGACCTCGGCCGAGCGGCGGGCGGCACGCGAGGACCTGATCGAAGCCCTCTGGCCGGAGGAGAGCGCCGAGACCATTCGCCGCAACTTCCACCCCACGCTGAGCCACTTGCGCCGCGGCCTGCGCCCGGCGTCGGCGGCGGAGCGGGAGGTGGCGCCGCTCCTCCTCGAGGACGGCGTCTACCGGCTCAACCCGGGGCTTGGCTGGTGGATCGACGTGGAGGAGGTCGCGCGCTGGACGGAGGAAGCGGCGCTCCACGTCGCGGAGGGACGGGACGACGCGGCGATCGCCGCCTGGGAGGCCGCCTGGCGTCTGTTCCGGGGTGAGCTCCTGGAGGGCCTGTACGACCCCTGGCTGGTCGATCGGAGGGAGGATCTGACGCGGCGCCACCTCGCCCTGCTCCGCGGCCTGGGCTCGGCCTACGAGCGGCGCGGCTCCCTCGGGCAGGCGACGGACGCCTATCGCGCCGCCCTGATGGAAGACCCGCTCCAGGAGCGCATCCACGCAGCCCTCATGCGGCTCTACGCCCGGCGCGGGCGCCGCGACCTGGTGCGCCGCCAGTACGAGCGGCTGAGCGCCCTGCTGCGCGAAGAGCTTGGCGTCGAGCCGTTGCCCGAGACCACGGACGAGTATCACCGGCTGATGATGGTGCGCGGTTGACTCGAAAGCTCGGAGCCCTGCGATCGGGTCCGCTGGAGGCGCCGGCGCTGGTACCATCCGGGCGCTCATGATTCCTGTCGGCGCCCCTTCGTCCACCCGACCCCGGCGCGTCGCCCGCCTCTCCTCGAGCGGAGACGGCGGCGCCCGGCCCCGGGCCGGGATCCGGGCTCTGGCGGGTCTCGTCCTGGTCGCCCTGGCCGCCGGCGGCTGTCGCGGCGAGCGGTTCGACGGCCGGCTCCGCGACCCGGTGATCCTGGTGACGATCGACACCTTGCGCGCCGACCACCTGGGCGCCTACGGCTACCCCCGTCCGACCTCCCCGTTCCTCGACGAGCTCGCCCGGCGTGGCGTGGTCTTCGACCGAGCGGTCTCCGCTTGCTCGCACACGGCCCCGTCCCACGCCTCGATCATGACCTCCCTCCAGCCCCTCCAGCACGGGCTGCTCAAGAACGGCCAGGCCCTCGACCCTTCGCTGTACACCCTCGCCGAGATGTTCCGGGACGCCGGCTACGACACCGCCGCCTTCACCAGCGTCGGGTTTCTCGGCGAGCTCGCGCCGGGATTCGACGTCATGGACGCCCGCTGGCGCTCGGGGGACCGGACGGTCGCACGGGCCCTGGCGTGGCTCCGGAAGCGATCGGAAGGCGCCGGGGCCCGCGGCCGGCCCTTCTTCCTCTGGGTCCACCTCTACGACGTCCACCAGCTCCCGGGGCCGCGCGCTGCCCTGCGCCCCGACGAGGCCGCCCTCGAGTCGTGGAGCGACGAGGAGCGGGAGCGGTTCTTGACCGGCCTCACGACTCTGCGCGGCGTCGACCCGGGCTTCTATCCCGACCGGCGAACCATGATCGACCGCTACACGCAATACGACGCCGGCGTCCGGTTCGACGACCGCCAGGTCCGCCGCCTCTACGAGCGGGTGGAGACGGCGAATCCCCAGGCGATCTGGATCGTGACCTCGGACCACGGCGAGGGTCTGGGCGAGCACGACTACGACGAGCACGGCAAGTACATCTACGAGGAGCAGCTACACGTTCCCCTCATCGTCGTCGGCGGGCCGGGCAGCCCCCGGCGGATCGATCGCCTGGTGCGGTTGATCGACATCTACCCGACCCTCGCCGGGTGGCTCGGAGCGCCGGCGAAGAGCGGAGGGCCGCCGCTCCAGGGCTACCCGCTGTTCTCGCCGCGGGCGGTGGAGCGAGACCTGCCGCCGCGGCTGGCCTTCGCCGAGCGTCGCCCCAAGGACGGTGCCCGGCACCGCCTGAGCTGGGAGCCCGGCGACGTCTACTCCCTGGAGAGCCTGGCGCTCAAGTACATCTTTCACAGCCAGGGCCGCGACGAGCTGTACGATCTGCGATCCGACCCGCTGGAGCTCCACAACTTGATCGACGAGCCCTCGAAAGCCGGCAAGGCGATGCGCAAGCGACTCCTCGGCTACGTCCGGGCCCTCGCCGACGGCGCCCTCGGCCCGGCCGCCGACGAGTCGGCGAAGCACGCCGCGGAGCTCGAAGCGCTGGGGTATCTCTGATCCGTCCGCGAGCGGGCTAGCCGCCGATGTAGCCCAGAGCCCGGAGCTGCTTCTCGAGCTCGGGGTCGAGGTCTTCGGGGACCCGTGGGGCCTCCGGCCCCTGGGCGTCCTCGACGATCCGCGCGACGATGGAGCGCATCCGCTGTAGCACGTCCGGGTGCCGCTGCTGGACGTCCACCTCCTCATCGGGGTCCTGCCGGAGGTCATAGAGCGCCTCCCAGCCCGGGGCGTCGTCGTGGTCCGGGCGCCTCGGGGTCGCCACCAAGTACTTGAACCTGTCGGTTCGCAGGCCCTTGACCTCGATCGGCCCCCAATAGACGTCCTCGGAGAAGGCGGGTGCGGGCGGCAACCGTCCGCCGGCGAGGAGCGGCCGGAGCGAGCGCGCCTGGATCGGGTGGTCCAGCTTCACGCCCAGGAGGTCGAGGATCGTGGGGTAGAGGTCGAAGAGACGCACCTGCTGGCGAACGACCGCGCCCGGCCCGAGCTCGAGGCCCAGCGCCTTGCGCATCGCCTCCGGCACGTGGACGATGAGCGGGACCCGCGTCTGCCGGTCGAACATGGCGTGGCCGTGGCCCCAGCCGGAGCGTTCCCAGAGGTCCTCGCCGTGATCGCTCATGACGATCAACAGGGTCCGCGCCAGGAGACCCTCCTCCCGGAGCCTCGAGACGAGGAGGCCGACCTGGTGGTCGGTGTAGTGGATCCCGGAGTCGTAGAGCGCCCGGACGTACTCCTTCTCGCCGTCGGTCAGGTCGCCGCCCAGCTTGCGGAGGACCGCCCGCGAGAAGACCGGCCCCACGCGCCCGGGATCGAGGCCTCCGGCGAGGTCGGAGTGCTCGTAGGGATCGTGGATCTCGTAGGTGTGAAGGAAGAGGAAGTGCTTGCGGCTGCGATCGCGACGGAGCTCGCGCACGACCATGTCGATCGAGCGCGGCCAGCGTGCGATGCGGTGCATCTCGAAGCCTCGCGAGAACCCGAACCGATAGGCGAGCTGGGCACCGCCCGTGATCGCCGCCGTGCGGTAGCCCGCCCGCCAGAGCATCTCGGCCAGGGGCGCCGACGAGAGCCCGCCGCGGCTCAACGGGTAGAGGCCGGTGAAGAGCGCGTGGTGCGCCGGCCGCGTCCAGGAGGACTGGCTGACGGTCACCGCGAAGCGGATCGAGCGGCGGGCGAGGGCGTCGAGGCTGGGGCTGGTCGGTCGGTCGTACCCGTAGCACCCCAGGTGGTCCGGCCGCAGGGTGTCGAGCGAGATCAGGACGACGTTCCAGCCGTCCTGGACCCGGCCCCGGTCGAGCCCCTCGGGCGCGGCCCAGGCGGCCCAGACCGGCGGCCCCGGGGTCGCGGCCTCGGTTTCGAGCTCGATGCGGACCGTCCGGCCCGCCCACCGCGCCAGCGAGACCTGCCGGTCGAGCCACTCACCGTCGGGTGCGACCCGGACGCTCTCGTCCAGGACGTCCTCCGCCTCGCCGCCGGAGGGGGTGACGCCGATCCGGAAGCGGAGGGTGGTCTCCCGCTGCGCCGGCTCGGTCAGGTATCCGAGGGCCACCTGGAGCACGGGGTCGCCCTCCGGGATCGCGACCGGGAACCGGTAGCGGCTGGGCGTGGGAGCGAGCAGGGCGGCCCGGGAGTCCCGCCCCAGCTCTCCCTGGTGCATGATGACCCGCCCTACCCGGCCGGGAGTCGGGATCGACCCGATCTCGGCGCCGGCGACCTGCGCGGGCACACGCGGCGCCGGAGAGGGCCATGCGACGACGGCCCTCGCACCCGCGTCGAGGAGCCGGCTCGGCGGGACGGGCGGGCTCTCCGACCGGAAACAGCCGCCGGCCAGGGACCCGGCCAGGAGGAGGACGAGCCCGACCTCGGTTCCTCCTCTCATCGTCTGCTCCACCCGAAGAGCTCGGCGTTGGCCCTCTTCTGGAGGCGGCCGCCCTCGACGGCGATCCGCAAGAGCCGCTCCCGGGGAGCCGGGAAGCGGGCGCTCAGGAAGAAGACGTCGGCCCGGGCGGCGGGACCGGCGATCCACCGATGGCTCTCGCCACCGGCCAGCAGGCGCAGGTCCGAGGCAGCCGAGCGGTCGAGCCGGAGCCGGACGCGCAGGGAGATCTCCTGGCCGGGGGAGGTCGTCTCCGGGAGCCGGGCGAGGAGGTCGCCGTGGGGCGTCGCGGCAAAGACGACTCGACGGCCGGCGAGGCCGGGGTCCATTCGGTGGGGATGAAGCCAGGCGCTCACCTCCGGCCCGCGGCGCCGGAGCCAGGCCGGGGCGAAGCTCTTGGCCTTCCCTCCCGAGCTCGCCCAGCGGGCGACCGCGGCCCGGACACCGGGGCCGAGGCCTCCCCGATCGACGATCAGGGCATCGGCCTGCCGCAAGTCGTCCGCGGCGGCCGCGGCGGCCGCGGCGAGGGGCTCGTAGGCCGGAGCTCCGGGCTCTCGCCCCTCGAGATAGGTCCCTGCGACCAGCACGCGGTACGCGCGCCGCGGCGGGCGGAGGCCGTGCTCCACCCAGCCCTGGGCGAGCTCCCAGGTGGTGGGCACGGCGAGCTGGTAGACCAGGGCGGAGCTGCGGCCGGCGGGGAGTCCCACCACCAGGATCGCGCCCACGACCCCGGCGAGCCGGGCCCGGCGCCGGCGCTCCGTCCCGAGCAGCAATCGGCCGATGGCGATGCCCCCGGCCACCAGGACCACGGCGGCGAACAGGGCGGTGAAGGGGATGATCTGGAGGAAGTGATTGGCCTTGGCCCGGGGGCTGAGGGCGACGTAGACCGCGTAATAGGCCACCGGGTACGACAGCACCATCCACCAGCCCAGGCGCTGCCCGGCGCTCCCGCGGCGGCGCAGCGTCCAGACGAGCAGCACCGCCGCACCCAGGACGGCGAAAGCCCCGATCAACGGGCCGAGAAAGTCGGCGTCGAACGGGTACCGGACGATCTTCGCCAACACGTCGAGCGGCCCGCCGGTGGCGGTCTGTCGGTAGTGGAGCTCGTTCCTCCGCAGCGCACGGAGGATCTGCGCGATGTGAGGGTTGAAGAGCCAGAAGGTCGCGAAGCTGGCCACCCCGGCGAGGGCGAGGCCGAGCCATCGGGCCGTCTCGCGCCAGCGCAGGAGCGTGGCGAGGACCAGCGGCAGGGCGACGACCAGCCCGTTGAGCTTGGCGCCGGTGGCGAGGCCGACGCCGACTCCGGCGAGGAGGTAGCGGCCGGCGTGGGCCGGGCGGCTGGCCGCCCACCATCCGGCGAGGAGCGCCAGGAGCGTCGCCGCCAGCAGCTCCACGTCGGGCTTGAAGATTGCGCCGGCGTGGACCGTTCGGGGGCTGGCGGCCAGCAGACCGGCGGCGAGGAGGCCGACCCCCGGTGACGCGAGGCGCCGCGCCAGGGAGAAGAGAAGAAGGGTCGCGCCGGCCCCCACGAGCGCCTGCGAGACCCGGATCCAGTGGTACCCGAGCCTCGTCAGCCGCCCGTGGGCGTCGAGAACGGCGAGGGCCCGCCAGCCGGTCAGGTCGTGCGCACGCCTCGCCAGGGCCAGGACCAGCGTCTGGGGGACGTAGGAGACGCCGCCGTAGTACCCGTTGGCCGGCGTCCAGCCCTGGTCGCGGAGGAGGGCCTGGATGTTGTGGACGTTGAACCGCTCGTCCCACCAGCGCCCGGCGTTGGGCTCGGGCCAGCCGAGCCAGAGGGAGAGGGCGAGCTGGAAGGCGAGGATCCCGGCGAGCCCCCAGCGGATCGGCCGGTCGGGGACGCCCGGGGTGAGAGACTCACGAACGGCGGGGAGGAGTACGGGCATGGACAGCGGTTCAGACGGCGCGTGCAGGAGGGCTCCCGGGACCCGCGCAGTCTACCCCGTGCGCGTCGCGGCGTCGTCCCATGGGCTCGTGGAGGCCGGGCGCTGGCGCGACGCCGGGCGGAGTCGGTAGGCTCTCGCCGAGCGGGCCCGAAGGCCGGGCGCCGGCCGAGCCTCGCCGGGGAAGTCGAGGCTCTCCGGAGGT
Organism: uncultured Thermoanaerobaculia bacterium; assembly: GCA_964539125.1. Classification (GTDB taxonomy): domain Bacteria; phylum Acidobacteriota; class Thermoanaerobaculia; order Multivoradales; family DATKCC01; genus CAVUBL01. Next base: position 18,959 of record CAZIIB010000001.1, read on the forward strand.
ATCTTCACTTCGAGGCGGAGCTTCAGTAGATGGTCTTCTCGTCCCACCTCTTCGTCTTCTACTTCCTGCCGGCGGCGCTGCTCGCCTACTACCTGTCGCCCCGCCGGCTCCGCCACCTCGCGCTGACCGGGCTCAGCTACCTCTTCTACGGCTGGGCGAACCCGGCCTTCATGGCTCTGATGCTCGCCTCGACGGGGATCGACTACGTCTGCGGCCTGGTCGTGGCCGGGGTCGCGCCCCGGGGGCCCGGGCGCCTCGCGCCCGCGGCCCCGCTCGATCCGGCGGGTCCCCGGAGCCGGCGGCAGCGCGCGGCGGTGGCCGTCTCGGTGGTGAGCAACCTCTCCCTGCTCGGCTTCTTCAAGTACTTCGACTTCGCGGTGGAGAGCTACGACGCCCTGCTCCAGGCCGTGGGGCTCTCCGGCGTCGGCGTCGAGAGCGCCTTGCGGGTCACCCTGCCGCTCGGCATCAGCTTCTACACCTTCCAGTCCATGAGCTACAGCATCGACGTCTACCGCGGCCGTGCCACGGCCCTCCGGAACCCGGTGGACTTCGCGTGCTTCGTCTCCCTCTTCCCGCAGCTCGTCGCCGGCCCCATCCTCCGGTTCTCGGAGGTCGCGGAGCAGCTCCAGCACCGCCGCCACACGACGGCGAAATTCGCTCGCGGTATCGCCTTCTTCAGTCTCGGCATGGCCAAGAAGATCCTGCTCGCCGACCCGTGCGGGCGGCTCGCCGACGCCGCCTTCGGCGCGGGCTCGATCGCCGCCGGCGACGCCTGGTTCGGGGTGGGCGCCTACGCGCTCCAGATCTACTTCGACTTCTCGGGCTACTCGGACATGGCCATCGGACTGGGGCTCATGCTGGGGTTCGTCTTTCCCAAGAACTTCGACTCGCCCTACAAGGCCGACTCACTCACCGACTTCTGGCGCCGCTGGCACCTCTCGCTCTCCACCTGGCTGCGCGATTACCTCTACATCCCGCTGGGAGGCAACCGCCGGGGCCGGGCGCGGACCTACGTCAACCTGTTCGCGGTCATGCTCCTGGGCGGCCTGTGGCACGGCGCGTCCTGGAACTTCGTCATCTGGGGCGCCCTCCACGGCGGCGGCCTGGCCGCCGAGCGGGCCCTGGGCAAGAAGCCGCTCTACGCGGCCCTGCCCCGCCCCGTGCGGGTGGCGCTGACCTTCCTGCTGGTCCTGGTGGGCTGGGTCTTCTTCCGCGCCCGGGATCTGGGCGCGGCCGGCCGATACCTGGCCGCGATGGCCGGCCTGGGCGAGCCGGGTCCGGGGGCTGCCCTCCTTCCCGGCATGCTCTACCGGCCGTACGATCTCGCCGTATTCGCCGCCGGGGCGTTGATCGCCTTCACCGGTCCCCAGACCTGGGACTGGACTCGCCGGCTGTCCTGGCCCCGGGCCCTGATCTGCCTGGGACTGCTCTGGCTCGCCCTGGCGACCCTGGAAACCGAAGGGTACAGCCCCTTCATCTACTTCATCTTCTGAGGCCATGAACCGCGAACCCACCCCGGCCTACGAGCCCTGGACTCCCTCCGGACGCGAGGCACAGGCCCTGCGCGAGGTGGGCCGGACGACCGTGTCCCGGCGGCTGGCCGGGCTCCTGGTGGGGGTCTTCCTGCTCACCGTGGGGGGCGTGACGGTGGTGGAGCAGGTGGAGATCGGGCGCTCGGGCGGCGGTCTCTGGCCGGACCTCGGCGGGCTGGGAGGCCGGTTCGAGCGCGCCCTCCTCGACGCCGGTCCCCTCGCCGCAAACCGGGTGCTCCTGGCCGCGATCGACGCCTTCGAGGGCCGCCTTGACGAGCGCTCGATTCTGGTCCAGCGGGTGGTCCCCTATGCCCAGTGGGCCGAGACCGCCGTGCTCGGGGCGGGCAACCGGCGGGCGTGGACGGGCCGCGACGGCTGGCTGTTCTACCGGCCGGACGTCACCTATGTCACCGGTCCCGGGTTCACCACGCCGGCGGCGCTCGCGGCGCGCCGGGAGGCCGAGCCCTCCTGGCGCGCGCCCGTGCGGCCGGACCCGCGGCCCGCGATCCTCGATCTGGCGCGCCGGCTGCGCTCCCGGGGGATCACCCTGGTGGTGATGCCCACGCCGGTCAAGCCGGTGGTGCATCCGGGGCGGTTCGCCCGGCGGGCGGAAGGCCTCACGCCGCCGGTCCAGAATCCCTCGTTCGCGGGCTTCGTCCGGGACCTCACCGCGGGAGGGGTCGAGGTCTTCGATCCGGCGCCGCTCCTCGCACGGGCCGCGCGAACGACCGGCGAGCCCCAGTTCCTGGCCGGCGACACCCACTGGACGCCTGCCGCGATGGAGCGTGTGGCCCACGGCCTGGGAGACCTCCTGGGGGGCCTCCTGGGGCCGCCCTCCGAGCCGGTCGCGTACCAGCGCCGGCGGGCCCGCGTCGCCGGCGAGGGAGATCTCGTCCGCATGCTCCGGCTGCCCGCGGGCGCCGGGGTCTTCACCCCCCAAGAGGTCGAGATCTCGCCGGTCCTGGACCCGGCCGGGGCGCCCTGGCGGCCCGACCCGCGGGCCGAGGTCCTGCTGCTCGGTGACAGCTTCACCAACGTCTACTCCCAGGCGGAGCTCGGCTGGGGCCAGGGCGCCGGCCTGGCCGAGCAGCTCAGCGTGGAGCTCCAGCGCCCGGTGGACCGGATCGCGGTCAACGCCGGCGGCGCCCGGGTCGGCCGCGAGCGCCTCGCCCGGCTCCTGACCGCGGGGGGAGATCGGGTGCGCGCCAAGCGGGTGGTGGTCTACCAGCTCGCCGTGCGAGAGCTGGCCGCCGGTGACTGGCGTCCGGCGCCCTCCCCGGCACCCGAGGAGGCCGCCGCCCCGGGCGCCGAGGCGGAACGGGCGCTGCTCGGCGACGGCTTCGTGGTCTGGGAGTCGAACCGCGGTGGTGACTGGCGCATCTGGCAGGTCCGCCTCGACGGCACCGGCCTGCGCCGGCTCAGCCCCGACGAGCCCGGCCGCCAGCACTGCTGCCCCCACCTGTCGCCGGACGGCAAGCGGATGGTCTATCTGAGCCGGTCCGGGAGCCGAACCGAGTATCCCGAGGGGCCGGCCCCGGGAGCGCTGCGCCTGGTCCACTTGGACGACCGCTCGGAGGAGACCCTGGTGGAGGCGGCCCGGACCTACGGCTGGGGCGACCGCGCGGCGGTCTGGAAGAGCGACGACGAGCTGATCTACATCGACGGCGACGGCCGGACGGTCCTTCTGGACCTGGAGACCGGGGTCTCGCGGCCGTTGACCGCCGAGCCGCGGGGCGAGCTCGCCTGGCTGATCGACCCTACGTTGCGCCACGCGACCACCGGCGCCCCCAGCTTCTCCCTCTACGACGCCGCGCACCGCCGGGTCCTCGAGCGGCGGGAGCTGGGCGGCTGCGAGCCCTACTTCTCCCAAGACGGCCGCTGGGGCGTCTACATCGCCGGGGCCGGCGGGCCGATCGACAAGATGGACCTGGCGTCACGCGAGACCTCCATCCTCCTGCGGAAGAACGATCCCCGGCTGAGCACCAAGGGGTATCTCTACTTCCCCATGCTCTCCCGGGACGGGGGTGCTCTGGCTTTCGGCGCCTCGGCCGGCGAGCACAACCACTTCACGGCCGACTATGACGTCTTCGTGGTGCCGACCGACCCCGAGACGCTGGAGATCCTCGGCCCGCCGGTGAGGATCACCCGAAACCCCGCGACCGACCGCTACCCCGACGTCCACCTCGCCTCGCCGCGTCCGCGACGTCCTCGCGGCGAGGCGCCCTCGCCCGTTCGGGCGGCGCCTGCACCTTCCGGGGAGCCACAGCTCTGGCCCGCGGCCCGCGACTCCCTGGTCTTTCTCTGGCAGACCGGCGACAGCCCGAACCTGGTCTTCGACCCGGCGATCGGCGCCGAGCGCTCCGTGAACCTGAAGGCCCAGGGGCGGGCCCACCTCGACCACGACTACGCCATGGCGCTCGCCGGCGGAGCGTACGTGGCGCCCCCGGACGCGGCCGAGAGGCTGCTCGCGGCGGTCAAGGCGACGAACGAGCTCACCATCGAGGCGCGGGTGACGCCGGCCGAGTCGGCGCCGGACGGTTTCCGGCCCATCGTCACGTTCTCGAGCGGTCCGGCGAAGCGCAACTTCACCCTCGCCCAGGAAGGCCGCAACCTCGTCGTTCGGCTGCGCACCGGGAAGACCGGTGCCAACGCCGACCGGCCCCAGGTGGCGCTCTTCCCGGTCCGTCCCGGCGAGCCGGTACACGTGGTGGTGACCTACTCGCCGGGGCGCCTGGTCGCCTACCGGGACGGCGAGCGGGTCGTCGCGTCGGATGCGATTCAAGGGAGCTTCGACATGCACTGGAGCTTTCGCCGCCTGCTGTTCGGCCGGGAGTGGGGCGGCGGTGGCGACTGGGCCGGCGCCCTGGAGGGCGTCGCCCTCTACGACCGGGCGCTGGCGCCGGAGGTGGTCCGGGAGAGCGCACGGCGCTACCAGCGGCTGGTGGCGTCGCGCCCGCGAGTTCCGCGATGGGCACTCCGGGCGCGGCTCGTTGCGAAGTCGACGATCCCCGGCCTGAAGGAGATCTCCCCCTACCGGAGGGCCCTGGCGGTCTACGACTACCGGGTGGTGGAAGGCCCGCCCGAGCTGGCGGCGGGGACGCGTCTGCGGGTCGCCCGCTGGGTGATCCTGGACGGCGAGACCCTTGCCGCGGCCCGCGAGGCCGTCGGGAGGGTCCGGCGCCTCGAGCTCGAGTCGTTCGAGGCCAACCCGCAGCTCGACGGGGTCTACCTGTCCGACACCCTGGGGCCGGCTCCCCAGGGGCCGCTCTACTACGGCGTCGAGCCCTGACGGCCCCTGGCCGGGGCCCCGGGCCGCCTTGTTCGGACAGGCCCTTTGCGCTAGCCTGGGCCTCCGTTTCCGCGCGCCTTCCGGGCGCGACACCTACCAGGCCATACTCCGTGACTGCCGAGTCGAGTTTCCGAGCGGAGCCGAGACCTGGGAGGGAGCGTCCCCTTTCCCCCCAAGGGGTGGGAAGGGGATCGAGATGCGGGGGGGATCCCGTGAATCCAGGGGTCTGGAGAAGCCTGGCCGGTGAGCGCAGGCGCGCTCAGTCGTCGTGGGCGGGGGAGCCGCGCCTCGCGAAGCCCACGGAGTGTCAGACCTCCCGTCGGTTTGAGGCGGAAGTTTTCTAGAAGGAGCCTTGCATGCGAGCTCTGGTCACCGGACACCGGGGATACATCGGCGCCGTCCTCACCCCCATGCTGGCCGCCGCGGGTCACGAGGTGGTGGGTCTCGACAGCGACCTGTTCGCCGGCTGCGACTTCGGCGCCCCGCCGCCGGAGGCTCCGGTCGAGCTCCGGAAGGACTTGAGGGACCTGGAAGCCTCCGACCTCGAGGGCGTCGCCGCGGTCCTCCACCTGGCGGGCCTGTCGAACGATCCCCTGGGCGACCTGGACCCGTCGCTCACCTTGCGGATCAACGAGGAGGCCTCGATCCGCCTCGCCCGGCTCTCGCGGGCTGCCGGCGTCGAGCGCTTCGTCTTCTCCTCCTCGTGCAGCACGTACGGAGCGGCCGGAGACGAGATGCTGGACGAGGAGGCGGCCTTCAACCCGGTGACCCCCTACGCGCGATCGAAGGTGCGCATGGAGGCTGCGCTCCACGACCTCGCCGGCCCGGGCTTCAGCCCCGTCTACCTGCGCAACGCCACCGCCTGTGGCGTCTCGCCGCGCCTGCGCCTCGACCTCGTGCTCAACAACCTGGTGGGTTGGGCACACACCACCGGCCGGGTGCGTCTCCTCTCCGACGGCACGCCGTGGCGACCCCTGGTCCACGTCGAGGACATCTGTCGGGCGTTCCTCGCCGCCCTCGGCGCGCCGCGCGAGGCGATCCACGACCAGGCCTTCAATGTCGGCCGGACCGACCAGAACTTCCGCATCCGGGAGCTCGCCGAGATCGTGGCCGAGACGGTGCCCGGCTGCGAGGTGGAGGTGGCCGAGGGCGCCGGTCCCGACACCCGGACCTACCGGGTCGACTTCGGCAAGATCGAGCGGACGCTCCCGGGCTTCGAGGCGCGCTGGACCGTTCGCGACGCCGCGCGCGAGCTCTACGACGCCTACCGGGAGACCGGGCTGAGCAGCGAGGACTTCCAGGGGCCGGCGTTCAAGCGCCTGGGCCACATCCAGGGCCTCATCGACCGTGGCCTCCTGGCCGACGACCTGCGCTGGCGCCGCGCCGCCGCCCCGGCGCTCGGGTAACCGCTCCGCCGTGCTCCGCTCCCTGAGGTCCGCCTACCGCCGCGGGCACCGCCTCGCGCTGCGCATCCTCGAGACCTTGGGGCTGAACGTCGCCCGCACCCGCGACTACTACTCCCCGCTGCCGGTGCGCTCGCGTCTGGAGCGCACCCGGGAGCGCTGGGACCGGCCGAGCGAGATGCCGGGCGTCGAATGGGATCTCGAGGCCATGGAGCGCCTGCTGGAGCGCCTGGTCGCCGAGCACGCGGCCGCGTACGAGGCACTCCCCCCCTACGAGGAAGCCAAGGGGCTCGGCTACGGGCCGGGCTTCACCCGCCTCGACTCGCTCTTCACCTACCTCGTGGTGCGCCATCTCCGACCCCGCCGGGTGATCGAGATCGGCTCCGGCCTGTCGACCTACTACCTGGCGCAGGCGGCGGCCGCCAACGCGAGCGACGGTGCCGGGTGCGCCATCACCTCGATCGATCCCTACTCGGGCGATCGGGTGGCCGGGCTGCCCGGCGTCGAGGTGCTCCGCCGGGAGGTCCAGGACGTGGAGCCGGCCTACTTCTCCCGCCTGGAGGCCGGCGACGTGCTGTTCATCGACTCGACTCACGTGGTCAAGATCGACGGCGACGTGCCCTTTCTCTACCTGGAGGCCCTGCCCCGGCTGGGCCGCGGGGTGGTGGTGCACAGCCACGACGTGCACTTTCCCTACAACGTGCCGTACCCGGCCCAAGAGTACGTCTTCGACGCCAAGTGGCCCATGGTCTGGACCGAGGCGATGCTGCTCCAGGCCTTCCTCGCCTGCAACCGGGAGTTCGAGATCTTCCTGGCGCCGCCCATGATCCGCCACCACGACGAGGCCTTCCTCGAGCGAACGGTGCCCGGCTACCGGCCGGTCGCGGCGGCGGACTACGACACACACTTCGGTTCGATCTGGTACCGCCGCGTCGCGGGCTAGCCCGCCGGCCGGGGGTCGGAGAGACGGAAGCGGAGGGGCGTGGCGCGCTCTTCCGCGCCCTGGGGCAGGCCCACCTTCAGGCGGTAGAGCCAGACGGGCTCCCGGGACCACCACATGCGGTGCCGTGCGGCCGGCCGTCCCAGGGTGAGGAGGAAGACCGAGGAGCCGCCGGGTCGGGCCATCAAGAGCTCCGCCCGGGCGCCCGAGACGCGGATCGAGGCCGGCGCGGGAGGCGCCACCTCGAGGCGGAGGGTGTCGAGGCGGCGGGGCACCGCGAGGAGGAGCTCACCGGGCCGCCGCCCGCGGAGCTCGAGCCAGGACCCACCCTCCACCGGCTCGAGGTTCGTCCCCAGGGACTTGACCCAGAGGCCGTTGTGCACAACGTCCTCGTGCCCCGACGGCTTGAGGTGGTCGAGGGTGGTCTCGTAGGGGAGCAGCTCCTCCGCGACCGACGAGACGTAGCGATATCCTCCGCCGCGCGCGAACGGGTCGGCCCGAGGCGCGGTCCACACCGGCCACAAGAACGGCGCCGCCAGAGCCGCGGCCAGCAGGGCCCAGGCACCGCTGGCCCGGCGGCCCGCCAGGAACCAGAACGCCGGGTAGACCGGCAGGATGTAGCGGTTGGCCATGGAGCCGCCGCCGCCGTAGAAGTTGAACGGCCGCACGTAGAGGAAGCAGGCGGCGGTGACCGCCACCGCCACCAGCAGGGCCCACCGGCCGCGCCGAGGGCGGAAGGCGACGAAGCCGAGGAGAGCGGGCAGGAAGTAGGGCAGGACCCCCACGTGGCGGCCTGCCAGGAAGTAGACGACGTCCCAGGCGGCGACCCGGGGGAAGAGCTCGAAGTGGAGCTTGCGGGGAGCCACCCACGAGCCGCTCCCGGTCCGCCGCGCGAGCTCGGCCGGCCAGTCGGAGACGGGGAAGTCGACCTCGGGGAACCCGGTGTAGGAGTAAAAGCCCATCCGCTCGCCGCCGTAGCTGGTCCAACGGCCATGGACCGCCAGGCTCAGGGCCACGCCGCCGGCGGCCAGGGCGAGGGCGCCGACGAGAACGCCGGTGAGGGCGGGCCGGCGCCGGGAGCGGGGCGTGGCGAGGGCGACGGGAAGGAAGAGGATGCCGTAGAACGGCCGCGAGAGGGTCACGACGGCGAGGAGGGCGCCGGCGGCGGCCCAGCGCAGGAAGGTTCGACGCGGGGAGAGCGCCGGCGGGGGCCGCGACGGATCCTCGCCTTCGGAGACGGGCGTCTCGTTGCGTTCGGCGTCTCCGTAGGCGAGGGCCAGCGCCACGGCCACGAGGTCCATGAGAAAGAGGTCCGCGTGGACCCAGAAGACGTAGGCGAAGGCCACGGAGGCGAAGAGGAAGGCGGCGACCCACAGCGGCGCGGCGGGCCCGAGCCGGCGGCGCAGGGCGAGCGCCGAAGCGATGCCCGCGAGCGCCAGGAGCAGCGCGTTGGCCACCAGCGGGCCCCGCACCGGGGCGAGGCGGACGAAGGGGGCGAGGAACAGGGGGTAGAAGGAGGGCTTGCCGAACGACAGGGAGCGCCCCCGGTCGCCGGTCTGGAGGATCAACCCTTCGGGGACCCGGTGCCAGAGGGCGACGAACCGCCGGTAGTCCTCTCCCGAGTAGGCGAAGTCCCGGTCCCAGGCCAGGCTCTGAGCCTCCATCAGGTAGGTGGCCTCGTCGCCCACCAGCCCCGGCCACTGCCGGCGGTCGAAGGTGGCGGCCGCCGCGAGAGTCGCCGCGAGCAGCACGATCAGGACGCTCCAGGAAACGCGGGCACGCATCGGGAGGATTCTCTCAGAGCCCCGGAGAAAACCAGCGCGCACTACGCAGTGTCCGGCGACGGTGTTCCCTCTGGATGGGGGCGTCCCTCTCCCCCCAGGAGGGGATGGAGAGGGACCGAGGGTGAGGGAGGTGATCCGCCTGATCCACCGGTCCGCAGACACCACGCTGGCGAAGGTCGTCTCCAACGCCTGCCGTGGTCGGGGGGAGCGGCCGGCGAAGTCGATGCCCAGTGATGCTCCGCGCAGGATTTTGGCGGAGGTTCTTCAAAGTTGCCGGTGGAGCCAGTCCAGGTTCGAGCGCTTGTACCAGTGCCAGGAGCGCGCGCGGCCGAGGGCCAGGAGCTCGGGCACGGTGACGAAGCGGTACCGGGAGCCCAGCTCCTCCAGCAGGCGAGCCACCGCCTCGATCACCGGCTCGCGGTCCCGGTGCGCTTCGGCGTCGGTGTCGTAGAGGGCGTCGTGGAGCACGACCACGCTCCCCGGCCGGATCCGGGACCGCATCCGGTCGAGGAGGGTGTCGGCGTCGTCGCCCCGCCAGTCCTCGGCCATCACGTCCCAGGCCACGACCCGGAAGCCCAGGCGCCGGGCGTCGAGATAGCTGCCCGGGCTCTGATGCCCCCACGGCGGCCGGAACAGCCGGCAGGCTCCGGGCGGCAGGGCCTCCTGGCACCAGCGGAGCTGCAGGCGTCGCCAGTGGCTCTTGAGCAGGGGCATCGAGACGTGGCCCCAGGTGTGGTTGCCGATCGCGTGCCCTTCGCGCGCCACCCGCTCGGCCAGCGTCCGGTGGCGAACGGCGGCCTTGCCGACCATGAAGAAGGTCGCGCGAGCCCGGGAGTGGGCGAGGATCTCGAGCAGGCGGGGAGTGGCCTGCGGGTTCGGACCGTCGTCGAAGGTCAGGGCGACCGCCGGTTCCTCGGTGTCGACCCGGATCAGGGTACCGACCCCGCGAGCGCTGGCGGCCACCCAGTCCTTGACCCGCTCGCGGGCGGGAGCGCCCTTCGCGAGCCAGCGGGGGAGCGGGCTCATGGTCGCTCCCCCGCGATGCTCGAGCGGCCTGGACTGGGCGGGTTCGCAGTTCCCATCGCGGCTCTCGGGGGGAAAGGCGACGGTAGCACAGGCGCCGCCGGTTGTCCCTGCCCGCCCCATGGAATAGCCTTGCGGCGCCCATGTCGGAGCCTTCCTCCCCGCCCGCTCTCGCGTTGAGCGTCGTCGTGCCCTGCCGCAACGCCGCCGGCACCCTGGGCGAGGCTCTCGAGGCCTTGGCCGCCCAGAGCTGGGACGGCCCCTGGGAGGTGATCGTCGCCGACAACGGCTCGACCGACGGCTCGCGACGCCTCGCCGAATCGTTCCGGGAGCGGCTGCCCTCCCTGCGGGTCGTCGACGCCTCCGGCCGCCGCGGGCCGGCGCACGCCCGCAACCGGGGCGCGGCCGAAGCGGTGGGCGACGCCCTCCTCTTCACCGACGCCGACGACCGTGTGGGCGGGGGCTGGCTCCAGGCCATGGGCCGGGCGCTGGGCCGCCAGGAGCTCGTCGCCGCGAGCTACGACGCCGAGGCCCTCAACCCGCCCGCGGTGGTGCGCGCCCGGGGCAACCCCCAGCGAGACGCTCCCATGGCGTATACCTACCCCCCGTTTCTCCCCCACGCCGGGGGGAGCAGCCTGGGGGTGCGCCGGGCGCTCCACGAGGCGGTGGGCGGTTTCGACGAGGAGCTGCCGGCGCTCGAGGACACCGACTACTGCTGGCGCATCCAGCTCCGGGGCGTGCCCCTCGCTTTCGTCTCCGACGCCGTGGTCCACATCCGCTACCGCGGCGATGCCGGCGGCCTTTTCCGCCAGAGCTTCACCTTCGGGATCTACAACGTCCTCCTGTACCGGCGCTACCGCCCGGAGGGCATGCCCCGGCTCTCTCTCGCGGCCGGCTTGGCGCGCTGGGGCAAGCTCCTGCTGACCCTGCCGGTGGTCGCCCGTCCGTCCCGGCGGCAGGCCTGGCTCGGCCAGCTCGGCTGGCGCCTGGGGCGCCTCTGGGGTTGCCTGCGCTTCCGCGTGATGGCTCTCTGATCACCCGCCGCGCCGGTACATCGCGACCAGCCAGACGCCGCGGCGAGTGGCCACGCGCACCTCGTCGCTCCCCGGGAGCTCCCGGGCCAGGAGGCGGGCCAGGCCCCGTGTGCGGCCGGTGAGGAACATGGAGACGACGAGGAGGCCCCCGGGCCCGAGGGAGGCCGAGGCCCTTCGGACGAGCTCCAGGGGCTCCCGCATGTAGTAGAGGCACTCGTTGAGCACCACGGCGTCGAAGCGGCCCAGGAGCGGCCAGCTCTCGGCGTCGGCCACGGCGAAGGAGGTGCCGGCGACGGCTCGGCGGCGAGCGGCGGCCACCGCCGTCTCGGAGAGGTCGAGCCCCAGGTAGCGCCGGTACCCGTCCGGACGGAGGTGGTCGGCCAGCACCCCCTCGCCGCAGCCCACGTCGAGCACCTTCCCCCCGGGTACCAGGCGGCGGATCGCGCCGGCCACCACGCCGTAGCGTGCGAGCTCGCCGGGCCCCTCGAGGAAGCGCCAGGTCCCGGCCCGGTATTGATCCTCCCACGCTCGCCGGGTCAGGGGCACGTCGCCTCGGCCGCTCCGGAGCTCGACGGAACGGAGCCACCGCTCCAGGGCGCCGGAGCCGGGGAAACGGCGGCCGAGGAGCCTGCGGTAGTAGAGCTCGAGGAAGATCCGGAGGAGCTTGCGCAAGGCGGCGGGCGTCGATGGGCGGGGTCGGTTCGCTAACCTCCTGAGAAGTCTAGCACTTGGGAGACGACGGGTGGGTGAGCTATAGTCTGCCGCAACCCGCCATGTCCGCCAAGGTTCCCTTTGCCGTCGTCGGCTGCGGCGCCGTCGCCACCAGTCACTACCTGCCGGCGCTCGCCGGTAGCCGGCGAGCGGAGACCGCCCTGGTGGTGGACCGCGACGCGGGGCGCGCCCGAGCGGCCGCCGAGCGGTGGAGGGTTCCGGAGATGGCCACGGACCCCGCCGAGATTCCGGGACGGGCGGAGGTGGCCGTTCTGGCGCTGCCCAACCACCTTCACGCGCCCGTGGCGGTGGAGCTGCTGCGCGCCGGCGTCCACGTGCTGGTGGAGAAGCCCATGGCCCTCTCCACGGCCGAGTGCGACGCCATGATCGAGGCGGCAGAGGCCGGAGGCGCCCTCCTGACGGTTGGGCTGCAGTTCCGCTTCTTCGACTCCACCCGGCTCATGGGCGACCTCCTGGCCGGCGATCTGCTGGGCCGTGTAGAGCGCTTCGAGATGCGCCTGGGCGTGGTCTCGAGCTGGCCGTTCACCACCGACTTCATGCTGCACCGGGAGACGGCGGGAGGCGGCGTGCTGGTGGACTACGGTGTGCACGTCCTCGACCTGTTGCTCCTCTGGCTGGGCGAGTGGGGAGAGGTCCGCTACCGGGACGACGCCATGGGCGGCGTGGAGTCCGATTGCGAGATCGAGCTCGCCTTCGCCTCCGGCATCTCCGGGAGCATAGAGATCAGCCGCACCCGGAACCTCCGCAACACCTGCTCGTTTCTGGGCGATGGAGCGCGCCTCGAGGTCGGCATCTGGGACCCCGATCCGCCGATCACCCTCGAGCTCGACGGCGCGGAGGTGGTGCTCTCGGGTCGGGCGCGCCGGCAGGGGCAGGCGGGGCTCGACTTCCTGGGCGCGTTCCGGCGCCAGATCGACGACCTGGCCCGGGCGCTCGGCGAGGAGCGCGAGCCGTTCGTCACCGGCCGGGACGGCCGGCGATCCATCGCCCTGATCGAGGCGTGCTACGCCGCCCGCGAGCCCCTCGTCTTTCCCTGGGTGCAACCGGCCGCCGCGGCCGCGGGGTGAGCATGGATCTGCGGGCGGCGGGCGAGGCGCTCGAGGGCCGTCGGGTCCTGGTGACCGGCGCCGGCGGGTTCATCGGCGGCCGGCTGGTGGAGCGCCTGGTGCTCGAGTGCGGCGCGCGGGTGCGCGGCCAGGTCCGCCGCGTCGCCGGCGCCGTCCGCTTGGCCCGCTTTCCCCTCGAGATCGTCCGGGGCGACGTCACGGACCGAGAGGCTCTGGCAGCCGCCGTCGCGGGTTGCGACGTGGTGTTCCACTGCGCCTACGGCACGCGGGGTGGCCGGCGGGCGCGAGCGCGGGTGAACCGGGAGGGGACGCGCCGGCTTCTCGAGGCGGCGGCGACGGCCGGCGTGGCGCGCGTTGTCCACCTGTCGACCCTCATGGTCTACGGCCGCACGGCGGACGGCGACCTCACCGAGGAGGCGCCCCGGCGCCGCCTGGGCGAGGTCTACGCCGACAGCAAGCGGCAGGCCGAGCGGATCGCCCTCGGCTTCGCGCGGGCCGGGCGGGTGCCGGTCGCGGTGCTCCAGCCGACGGCGGTCTACGGGCCCTACGGCGGGGTCTGGACCGAGCGCGTCCTGGCGTCGCTCCGGACCGGGAGGGTGGTCCTGGTGGACGAGGGCCGGGGCCTCGCCAACCACGTCTACGTCGACGACCTGGTGAGCGCCATGCTGCTGGCCGCGGTCGAGCCGGCGGCGGTGGGCGAGGCGTTCCTGATCTCGAGTGCGGAGCCCGCCACCTGGCGGGAGTTCTACGGCCGGTTCGAACAGATGCTCGGTGCCTCCCGGACGGTGGCGATGAGCGCCGCCGAGGCACGGGAGGCGTGGCGCCGGCACCGCCGCGCCCGCCCCTGGGCCTTGCCCGAGCTCGCCTCGGCGGTGCTCGCCGATCGGGAGCTCCGCGAGCGGCTCTTCGCGACCCGCGAGCTGGTGGCGCTGCGCGAGCTGGCGAGCAACCTCCTGCCCGAAACCCGGCAGCAGCGGATCAAGGACCGGTTGAGCGGCGCCGGCGGAGACGAGGCGCGCGGGGCCTCCGATGAGCTGCCGATCCATCCCGTCAGCCCGCAGGGCATCGACTTCTTCCTCGCCCGCACCCGAGTGCGCATCGACAAGGCCCGGGAGCGTCTCGGCTACCGGCCGGCCTGGGACCTGGGCGCCGGCATGGAGCTCACCGAACGCTGGGCGCGGTGGGCGGGCCTGCTGCCGTGAGCGGCTCCGAGGTCGCCACCGACCCGTCGACCCCCCGGCGCTTCCTCGCGTCGTCGCTGGCGAGCTACTGGAGCCTCGGCGTCCGGCTGCTGGTCGGCCTCGGGGCGCGGAGCGTCCTGGCACACCTGATCATCCCCGATGACTACGGGCTCTACGACCTGGCGCTGCGCATCGTCACCATCGCCGGGGCGGTGCGGGACCTGGGGCTGATCTTCCATCTGATCCGGGACGAGCGCCGGCCCTACGGCACCGTGCTCGGCTTCAGCTGCTTCTCCGGGGTGCTGGTCACGCTCGCCCTGGTGATCGGGGCCCCGCTGGCGGGCGTGCTGGATCCCCGGCTCCCGGCGGTCCTGCGGGTCTTCGCCTTCTGGGTGCTGCTCGACGGCCTCGCGGGTGTCCCGAGGACGTTCTTCGAGCGGGAGCTGCGCATCGGGCGCCTGGTCGTTCCCGAGATCGCCCGCGGGCTGCTGATGGCGATGGTCGCGATCGGCCTCGCCTGGGCGGGCGCGGGGGTCTGGAGCCTGCTCGCCGGCGACCTTGCGGCCTCCGCCCTGTTCGCCGCCCTGATCTGGCGCCGCGCCTGGGGCAAGGTGCCGCTGCGCTTCGAGCCGGCCCTCCTCGGGAGCCTGCTGCGCCAGAGCCTCGGCCTGTTCTTCATCTGGATCACCTTCCAGCTCGTCACCTACATCGACGTCTTCATCGTCGAGCTGCAGGTGAACACCGCCATGGTGGGCCAGTACGCGCGCGCCTACATGCTGGCCTTCCTGGTGCGCCAGGTGGTGTTCCCCCGGGCCCTGGTGCCGGCCCTCGTGGAGTACCGCTTCGACCGCGAGCGCTTCCGCGCCGCGTTCCGGGTCACCATCGTCTTCCTCATGTCGTTCGAGGTGACGGCCGGCTATTTCCTCTTCCTGAACGCCGAGACCGTGGTGAACCTGGTTCTGGGGCCGCAGTGGGGGCCGGCCGTCGGCCTGCTCAAGATCCTCTGCTTCGTGCCCTTCCTCGACGTCTTCTCGGAGCTGGGCGGCGAAGTACTCAAGGTCCGGCGCGAGGACCGCTTGTGGCTCGTGATCATGGTCCTCAACCTGGCCTCGCTGCTGGCGTTCGGAGTGCTCTTCACCCGGCGTTGGGGAGCGCCGGGAATGGCGGTGGCGAACTTCTTCCTGCTCGGCAACGCCCTGATGGCGTGGAGGATGGCGCGGATCTTCGCCGGCGGCTTCGCCCGCCTCCTGGGCGACATGGCGCTCATCTACGTGGTGCCGCTGCCGCTGTTCGCCGCCGCCGCCCTCCTCCCCGCAGCGGGCTGGTGGCGCCTGGTGGCCTCGGTGCTCGCCGCCCTCGGTGCCCTGGCGCTTCTCGCCTGGCGCTTCTGGACGCCCACCAAGAGCTTCCTCCAGGGGCGCTCGGCCGACGGCTGAGACAGGACGGGCCAGCGCTCGAGCGCTGGCCCGTTTCGGTCGTTCCCTGCCGCCGATCTACTTGAAGACCTCGAGCAGGAAGTTGCTGTAGTGCCAGCCGTAGCTCGGCGGCTCGTTGGCGTTCGCTCCCAGGACGTTGCTGAAGTCGGCCGTGATGTCCTCCCCGGCGCTGATGTCGATGGACTTGACGTTGGGCTTGTCCCGGATCTCGTGGAGGACCTTTCCGTCGGGGTCGAGGATCTTCAGATCGAGGATCCTCTGGGCCGGGTTGTAGACGTAGTCGAAGATGTAGGTCTTGCCCGGCGTGGAGACGAAGTGATCCTCGAACTTGGCCTTGTCGCCCGCGGGGATGCCGATGCCGTGCCGGAAGAGGATGGTGTTGCGGTTCGGACCCTTGAAGCCGGCGAACCCGTAGAGGTTGAAGTGGCGGCCGGCCTTGGCGAGCCAGAAGCACAGGTTCAGGCCCGAGGTGGGCGCGGTCCAACCCCCGTTGAAGACCTCGACCCGGAAGTGCAGAGAGGAGTAGGAGCCGGCGGGAACCGGAACGCTCACGCGCCGGTAGTCGTCCCTGACCGTCGGAGTGAAGAACGTGCCTTCCTTGGAGAAGCACACGTCGGCACCTCCGGCACACGAAGGCGCGGGGTCTCCGCCAGGCCCCGGGGGATCGAGGCCTGCTGCGGCGCGGGCCGAGGGGGCCAGGAAGCGGACCTCGCCCGTCTCCAGGTCCCGGACGGTGGAGAAGGGGTAGAAGTCCTGGTCGCACGATACGGAAAGCCGGACGTTGGAGATCTCGGGCTGCTGGAGGATCGCCAGGGCGTCGGGGAAGAAGACGTTGGAGAGCGGCTGGAGCGTGAGCAGCACGGTACCCTGGATCTGCTCGGCGTTGCCCCGGTACACCCGGACCGTGCACTGGCTGGCGTCTTGGCCCAGGTTGATCAGCCCGAAATCGGTGAGAACCTTGTCGGGCTCGCGCTGCCATCCCAGGATGTCGGCTTCCTCGCCGGCCGGGATCAGGTTCTCCATGGAGATCACGGGCACGCCGGCGCCCAGGCCGGCGCCGAAGAAGGGATGGTCTCCGACCAGACGAGAGCTGGCGACGATGCCGTCGTCGCCGTCGATCTCCAGCATTCCCACCGTTCCGGGCTGAATCGACGGCTTCAGGAGCTTCGTGGCACCCGCGGCGATCCGCGTGGTGTCCGGCTGGGCCCCGGCGTCGCGCTGGGTGCCGTCGGCGAGAGCGGGGATGAAGTAGGTCGAGAAGCTCGCCGCCTTGTTGCCGGTGTTCGAGATCCAGACCTCGGTCGACAAGCCGATGTCCGCGAGGTCGACGTCCGTGGTGAACGGCACGTAAACCGTCTTCGCGCGTAGCGGACCGGTCGCGAGGGTGACGGTGGAGGCGATCGCGAGCGCTGCGACGGTTCTGAAGGTCGTGCTCAGCTTGGTTTGCATCCGTTGATCCCTCTTCGGCGAGGTTCACATGTCCGGGCGATTCTCATCAACAGCAACCGCACCGGGCGACTGCCTGTGCCTGTAGGCAGCGTAACTATAGATGATCGTTGAGAAAATCGCAATCGGGTCTGGACCTGGAAGAGGCCGCGGCGGAGGCGCCGCGAGCCGTCTGACCGGCCTTCAGGGTTCCCCGTCGCGCTCCAGGGCACGGATCGCCTCCCGGGGCGTCGCCAGGTCCAGATACGAACCGCCCGGGAAGGGCACGCCGTGGATCGGAAGTCCGTCGGCGAGGGCTGCCTCGAAGACCTCGCCGAGCTGGAGCTCGCGGCCCTGGTCGCGTTGCGGGCGCCGAACCCAGAGGTGGAGAAACTCGGTGAAGCGCCGGTCCCACACCGCGAGGAGCCAGTTGAGCGCCAGGTCGCTGGTCTCCGGCCGCACCTCGATGCGGCGCACCACGCCGTCCGGGTCGGCGTCCACCATGTCCGTGGTCGAGGGATCGGCGGCGGGGAAGAGACCCAGGACCAGGGCCGCGCCGGTCCCCTGCCGGCATTCGAGCAGGCGGTCGAAGGCGTCGCCCGGGGTGAACAGGACGTCGGCGAAGCCGAGGCCGACCACCGCCTCGGGCGACCGTGCGAGAAAGGGGTAGGCGCGGTCCAGCGTCTCCGGCACGCTCGGGGAGTCCGCGACGCCCAGGAAGGCGAGATCGGGCAGGCGCTCGCCGACCTCCTCGCCGAGCGCCGTCAGGTACCGGGGAATGTCCCACTTGTCCCGGTCGACGACCAGGAAGGCGACGCGCGCTCCGGAGGCGCGCAGCCGCTCCAGGAGGACCTGGCAGGCGACCCGCAGCCGGGGGCCCTCGGCGCCCTGGTACCAGCCCACTGGAAGGAGTTCCTTGCTGCAGGGCAGGGGGCCGTGCCGCCGCGCCTTGCCTGCGGCGGGGACCAGGCCGACGAAGGAGGCGGAAGAGCTCATGGGCGCGAGGGCTGCGGGCGGCCCCGGACCTCGGGGAGCTGGTACGATACCGCGGATGCGGAGAGCCTGCCTGCGCAGCATGGGAATCTGCGCCGTGTGTTTCCTCTGCCTGGGAGCCGTCCGGCTCCGTGCGCAGACGGTGTATGTCGGGTTCGGGGACAGCATCACCGCCGGGGTCGGCGACGACCCCGCGCGGGCCGAGCCCGGTTACCCGCCCCGCCTCCAGGACCTGCTGCAGACGGCGGGCGAGGCGGCGACGGTGCGCAACCGGGGAGTGGGTGGCGAGAAGACTCCGGAAGGTCTGTCGCGAATCGACCAGGTGCTCGACGAGGGCGGCGACGTGCTCCTCCTGATGGAGGGCTCCAACGACATCTCCCGGAACATCTCCGTCGAGACCACGCTGTTCGACCTGGAGGAGATGGCCCACCGCGCCGAGCAGCGCGGCTGGACGGCGGTCCAGGCGACGGTCATTCCCCGGATCCCCCAGGCCACCGTCGACCCCGACAACGTGATCAACGGCCAGCTCAACGAGGGCATCCGCGACATGGCGGGCCACCAGGGGCGGGACCTGGTGGACAACTTCGAGGTCTTCGGCGAGCTGCCCAACCGCTTCGACCAGTACTACCTGAAGGAGGCGGACGACCACGTGGGCCACCCCAACGCCCAGGGGTACGACGTCATGGCGCAGGCGTTCTTCGACGTCCTGACCGGCGTCGACAGCGTGCCGCCGGTGCCGGGCCTGGTCTCGCCCCCCGACGGCGCCACCGGCGTGTCGTCGGCGAGCACCATCGCGGTCGACGTCTGGGACTTCGGCGCCGGGATCGACCTCTCGGCCACGCGCCTGGAGCTCAACGGCACGGCGGTCTCCGCCACCCTCGACGGTGACCAGCGTCACGCCATGCTGCGCTACACGCCGCGCCGGCCTCTGCCGAGCGTCGTCCACGTGACCCTCAGGAGCCGCGACCTGGCGACGCCGGTGCACACCCTGAACCGGGAGGTCTCGCGCTTCGTGATCGCCGGGGCCAAGCTGATCGCGGGCGACCTGAACGTCGACGGCCGGGTCGACGGCGTCGACCTGGTCCAGCTCGCCATCCACTTCGGCGCGGCGCGCGGCAGCGCCCGCTACGACCCGGAGGCGGACCTGGACGGCTCGGGCGTCATCGACGGCAACGACCTCGCCATCCTCGGCTCCAACTTCGGGCAGTCCTCCTAGGCCGCTCCGAGCCCGTCGTCTCTCCTCCCTTGCGGATCGCGGTCCTAGCCCACAGCTTTCCCCGCTTCGCCGGGGATGGCCACGGGACGTTCGTCAAGAGCCTCTCGGAGGCTCTGGCCCGGCGGGGTCATCGGGTCTGGGCGGTGATTCCGTTCGACCCGGCGATCCGGCCCGACCCCGGTACGCCGCTCGCGATCGAGCCGTTCCGCTACGTCTGGCCCGATCGCCTCCACCGGCTGGGCTACTCGCGGACCCTCCAGCGCGACCTGGGCCTCAAGCTCTGGGCCGTGGCGGAGGCACCGCTCTACTTCGCCTTCGCCCAGCGGGCGCTCGCGCGCCTGGTGCGCTCCGAGAAGATCGACCTGATCCACGCCCACTGGATCCTGCCCAACGGCTACGTGGCCGCGCGCGTGTCGCGAACGACGGGCGTCCCCTACGTGGTGACGCTCCACGGCTCGGACGTGTTCATGGCGGAGCGCAACCGGCTCTTCGCCTCCCTCGCGCGGCGGGCGCTGGCCGGCGCCGCCCACGTCACCTCGTGCAGCGCCGAGCTGAGCGCGCGGCTGGTGGCGCTCGCAGGGGGCGAGCACGCCTCCAAGGTGCTGCTGGTGCCCAACGGCACCGAGCCGGCGGGGGTCGCGACGGAGCGTGAGCCCGGCGCCGCCGGAGCTCCCGAGCTGCCGGCGGGCTGCCGTCCGGTGGTCGCCGTCGGCCGGCTGGTGGACAAGAAGGGCTTCCGCCACCTCCTGGACGCGGCGCCCCGCATCCTGGCACGGGTGCCGGAGGCGCGGATCGTCCTGGGCGGCGGCGGGCCGCTCGAGGCGCCCCTCCGCGAGCAGGCGCGCCGGCTGGGGATCGAGGGCTCGGTGGTCTTCACCGGCGCCCTCGACCACGGCCGGGTCCTGGCTCTGCTGGCGGGCGCGGAGGTCGTGGTGATGCCCTCGGTGCGCGACCCGCGGGGCAACGTGGATGGGCTTCCGATCGTGGTGCTCGAGGCGATGGCCGCGGGCCGGCCGGTGGTGGCGAGCGAGGTCTCGGGCATCCCGCTGGCGATCGAGGACGGGCGGAGCGGCCTCCTGGTGCCCGCGGGCCGCCCGGAGGCGATCGCCGAGGCGGTGATCGGTCTGCTCGAGGACCGGGACCGGGCGCGGGAGCTGGGGGAGCGGGCGCGGGAGCGGATCGAGACCGAGCTGAACTGGGACGCGGTGGCCGCAATCCACGACCGCCTCGACCGGCGGGCGGCGGGCGGTGCCGCCGAGGTGGATTGACCGTGGCGACGACGAGAGCGCTTCGAGAGGGCCTGCGGGCGGCGTCCCCGGCCCTGGTCCTGGCGGTGATCCTGGGATCGGCCGTGGGCCTGGTCCGCGGCTGGCACTACCTGGAGGCCGGCTTCCCCATGATGCTCGTGGTGTCGATCGCTCGCGAGCTCGACTGGTCGCTCGTGGGCGCGGCGCTCTTCGCTCTCCTCTACGGGCTCCTGCGGTGGGCTGTCGTCCGCGGGCCGGGCCGGGTGGCGGTGGGCCTGGCGGTCGCCGTGGCCGGAGCGCCGGTACTGGCCGTGGCCGGCTATCGGCTGAACCGGACGGAGGGGATCCGGCCGTCCGAGCTCCTCGCCGCCTATCCGCTGAAGCTCAACCTCTCTCTGGTGACCGGCGGGCTGGCGGTGGCGCTCGTTCTCTGGTGGTGGATCTCCCGCGGCGAGGGGCGGGGAGCGGACGAGGGTGGACGGGCCCGGACCTGGCCGGTCTGGCTGGCTCTGGCCGCTCTCCTCCTGGCCCACGGTGCCGCCTGGACGGGCTTCTCGTTCCGGGCTTCGGCGGCCGGCGCCGCCTCCCGGCCCGACGTCCTGATCGTGCTGGTCGACGCGCTACGCTTTGACCACGTGGGTGCCTACGGCTACCCGCGCGCCACCACGCCCGCCATCGACTCCCTCGCCGCCGACGGCGTCCTCTTCCGACAGGCGGTGAGCGACAGCACGTTCACCAAGAGCAGCATCTCGTCGCTCTTCACCGGCCGCTACCCGTACCAGCACGGCGTCTACTGGGGATCCCGGACCGACGATCCCGAGTTTCCGGGCGCGGTGACCTCGGACGTCCTCCCGGCCCGGGAGACGACGCTCGCCGAGGCGCTCCGCCCCCTCGGCTACTTCACCGCGGCCTGGGTCCAGAACAGCCACCTGCGCGGCTTCATGGGGTTCGGCCAGGGGTTCGTGGACTATCACGACCAACAGGGGAGCGCCCGGCGGATCGACCGCCAGTTCCTCTCGTGGTTCGACCGAGCGGGGCGCCACTACCCCTTCTTCGCCTACCTCCACTACATCGACCTGCACGACCCCTACCGTCCCTCCCCCCCCTACGACACCCTCTTCGGGACCTACCCCGATCCCTACGCGGGGATCGATCTCGCCCAGGGGGGCAAGTACCTCGAGGAGGTCCGCCGGGGAGAGACCCGGCCCTCCGCGGCCCAGGTGAAGGCGTTCGAGGCCGACTACGACGGCCAGCTCCGCCTGGTCGACGACCAGATCGGACGGCTGCTCGCCCGGCTCAAGAGCACCGGGGTCTACGACCGGAGCCTGATCCTGGTCACCGCCGACCATGGCGACGGCTTCATGGAGCACGGCTTCATCTCCCACAGCACGACGCCGTACGACGAGCTCGTCCGGGTGCCGCTGATCGTCAAGCTTCCCGGCCAGCGGGACGCCGGCCGCGTGGTGGGCGAGCAGGTGCGGCTGGTCGACGTCGTCCCCACCGTCCTCGACCTGGTGGGCGGGCGCGTGCCGGCGCACGTGGCGGGCTGCAGCCTGCGCCCGCTCATCGAAGGGGACGGCGGCGAACGTCCGCCAGCCTGCGCCACCGCGGTGATCGAGATCGCCGAGCCGGGTGTCACGGAGCCCACCGTCGCGGTACGGACCGAGGGGTGGAAGTACATCCACCGCGGCGACGGACGGGAGGAGCTCTACGACCTGCGCTCCGACCCCGGTGAGCATCACGACCTGCTCCCCGAGCCCCCGCCGGCCGCCCGGCCGTCGCTCGCGCGGCTGCGCGCCGTCGCCCAGCACGCCATCTCTGCCCGCAACACGAAAGGCGTGGGCAAGATCGAGCTCGACCCGGAAGCGATCCGCGAGCTCAAGGCGCTGGGCTACGTGCAGTGAGCGCTTCGATTCGGTCGACGGAGAGGCCGGCGAGGCGGCTGCCGGCCGGCAGCTCGGCGTAGACGAAGAACTTCTCCCCGTCGCCCAGCGAAACCGCCACCGAGGGCTCGCCGGCGAACCGCTCGTCGGCCCAGACGCGGGCGCTCCGATCGAGGATCCGGACCCGCCCGGACCGGGCGCCGGTCTCCAGGCTCACCCGGTATCGCCCCGGCTCCAGGTAGGCTTTGAACAGGCTCCACTGACCCGGCGCGGTGTAGGTGACGAGCCCGGCGCGAGCGCGCATCGCGTCGTCGGGCAGCCGGGCGTCGGCGGGGGAGAACCGCCGCTGGGTCGTCCACGGCACGGGGTCCGGATCGATCCGGTAGAGCCGCAGCTCGCCGCCGTCGCGCCACGACCCGGCGGACCAGGTCCGCACCGGCGGGAAGCTCTCGAAGATCCGGCGGTAGCGGGCGGCGGAGGCGGCGAGCCCGGGGTCCTCGAGGTTGTCGGGGTGGAGGAAACGCCCGTACGAGCCGGAGGCGAGGAACAGGAAGTCGTACGCCGGGTCCCGGAGCTCCTCCGGGGTGAGGCGGATCGCGAAGCGTGGCTTACGGGCCGGGAAGCGCCATGCCGGGACCAGCGCGGGGGTATAGGACTCCTGGATGAAGGTGGAGCCGGGGGGCAGGTGGGCCTCGATCCAGCGGGCGGCCACCTCCCGGGTCGTCGGCCGGGCGAGGCGCACGACCTGGCCGGCGCTGTGGGCTGCCGGCACTGCGAAGACGGCGAGCGCCAGGGCCATGCGGGCGGCCGGGACGCTCCCTCGCGGCGTCCCCCGAGGGGCGAGCCGCCGGCCCAGCCACCGCCAGCAGCCGGCGAGGCCGGCGCCCAGAATCACCGCCAGCATGGGGAGGATGGGCAGGAGGTTGCGCGGGACCGCCATCTCCATCTGGAGGACCAGCCCGGCGAAGACCACGGGAAAGGGCAGCATCCAGGCGAGGCGGGCCCGCTCCGGGCGCTCCAGCGCGGCCGCGCCCAGGAGACCCGCGACCAGGGCGGGGGCACCCGAGCTTCGCGCGAGCTGTCCCAGGTAGTACAGCGAGTTGCTGGCCCTCACCACGCCCGTCCAGCCTCGGGAGGTGTACTGCCGGACGCCGAACAGGATGTCGGCGCCGCCACCGAAGACCGCGTGGGGGAAGGCGAGGAGGCTCGGGGTGGTGGCCAAGAACGCGGCGAGGGCGGTGAGGGCGGCCCACCCGAGGCCACCGCCGAGCCGGCGCTCGCGCAGCCGCCAGCGCAACCAGACCGCGGCGACCGCGACGGCCACCAGGCCGGCTGGGTACTTGCTGCCGGCGGCAAGCCCCGCCCACAGGCCGGCGAGGACGTAGTCCCGGGTCCGCTCATGCTCCAGGAGCGCCGAGGTCTGCATCAGGCAGAGGGCGGCGAAGAAGGCTCCGGGAACGTCCGAGATGTTCAGGTGGGCGATGCCCATGTACAGGGGGGAGAGCACCGCCAGGCCGCCGGCCGCCACCGCCGCGTCGTCGCCGGAGATCCGCCGCGCGGTGACGAAGACCGGAACCACTGTCAGGGCCCCCAGGCTGGAGGTCACGACGCGGGTCACCAGGACGGCCCGGGCAAGCTCCCCGTCGACTCCGTACAG
>CAZIIB010000001.1:42810-44012 GCA_964539125.1 uncultured Thermoanaerobaculia bacterium
TTCAACACCAAGTAGGCGCCAGCACAATTGTAGGGGAACAGGCCGGCGATCCACAGGGCCAGGGCGTCGAGGTAGAAGAGCAGGTGGGGGTAGATGAACCAGGGCCGCAGGAGCTGTCCCTGGTGATCGATCCGCTCCGCCTGGGCGCGATAGATCCCCTCGTCGCCGAAGTCCCGGCTGCCCGCTTCGTGGGAGAGGCCGGCGAAGTGGAGGAGCAGGGAGAGGGCGAGCAGCGCGAGGAGCCACCGGCCGGCAGCCTGACGGCGCCCGCCCGGGGCGTCGAGGTCGCGCGGTGGACGACCGGTCCAGAGCCCGGCGACGGCGCGCAGGGCCAGGGCTCCGAGACCGGCCGCCGTGGCGAGCACGGCCAGGCGCGCCAGCGCCGGCGGCAGGCCGTAGCCGGTCACGTCGAGGAGCCACGCGGCCACCGCCACCGCGCCGGCTGCGCCGGTGCCCGTGCCGAGCCAGGTACCCGGCCGGGAGCGGGGGCCCCGGAGTCTGGGCCCGAGGAGCGCGGGGGCAGTCATGGAGCCGCTACTGGACGTAGCCCAGAGCCTTGAGGGCCCGTTCGGTCTCCTGGCTGCGAGCCTTCACCTCGCGCCGGGGCTTGCGGATCCACTCGCTCCCTTTCATCCACCCGGCGAGCACGCTGCGCAGGCGCTTGAACTCTCGGGTCTCCCGGTCGACCACGTTTTGCGTCTCCCCGGGGTCGGCCCGGAGGTCGTAGAGCTCCCAGCGACGCGGGGCCTTGCCCAGGGGAGGATGGTAGACGAGCTTCCAGCGCTGGTCGCGTACGGTGCGGAAGTGAGTCGTCGGCGAGCCGCCGCCGGCCTCGGAGAAGGCGTAGCGGAAGCTGTCCGGCGTAGCCGCCCCGCCGCTTCCTTCGCTCCCGCCTCCGTAGAGAAGCGGCCCCAGGCCGTGACCTTCGAGGCCGGGCACCTTCGCGCCGGGAGCCGCCAGGTCGCGCAGGGTCGGGTAGAGGTCGACCAGCTCCACCGGGGTGCTCACCCGGCGACCGGCCTCCAGGTGGCCGGGCCAGGAGACGATGAGCGGCACGTGGGCGCAGGGCTCGTACGGCAGCCGCCCGTGGCCGAAGTAGTAGTCGTGCTCACCCAGGCTCTCGCCGTGGTCGGCGGTGAACACGATCACCAGGTCGGGGTAGCGCGCGCGCAGCGCGGTCACGAGCTCCCGCAGGCGATCGT
>CAZIIB010000001.1:44022-59971 GCA_964539125.1 uncultured Thermoanaerobaculia bacterium
ACCCAGGCTCTCGCCGTGGTCGGCGGTGAAGATCACCAGGGCGTCGTCGAGCAGGCCGAGGCGGCGGGCGAGGTCGAGGACCTTGCCGATGTGCCGATCGGCGAAGCTCACGTTGCCGTCGTAGGCTGCCACGTAGTACTTCAGCTCGCGGTGCCCGTCGAGGGCCGCGGCCGGGTGGTCGTCGAGCTTTGCGAGAGCGTTCCCGGTGTAGTGCGCGTCGCCGACGAAGGGGTTCTCCGCATCCTCGGGCAGCAGGTAGGGCGCGTGGGGGTCGGAGTAGTGGAGCCAGACGAACAATCGCGCGTCGTCCTTGTGACGTTCGAGGAGCGGCTCGGCCAGCTCGTTGACCCTCGCCGCGTTCAGGTAGTGGCGGTACTCGACCGGGTCGTCCGTCGGGTGAGGGTCGAGCGACCAGGTCTCGAGATACTCGTCGAACCCGTGGTTCCAGCCCAGCTCCTTGGACAGCACGCCGTTCGAGACCACGGCGGCGGTGGTGAAGCCCTGGCTCTTCATCATCTCGGGCAGGGTCAGGTAGGCGTCCGGCACCCTTTGGGCGGCATCGTGGGTCAAGCCGGTCGACTGGGGGTACTGCCCGGTGAACATGGAGGCGAACGACGGTCCGGTCTTGGGCCACTGGGCTTCGGCGTGCTCGAACAGGACGCCTCCGCGGGCCAGCTCGGCGACCGCCGGACTGGTGTCGCGGGAGTATCCGTAGGGGGTCAGGTGATCCGCCCGCAGGGTGTCGACGGTGATCAGGAAGACGCGCCGCGGCGCTCCGGAGCCCTCGCCCGGGGACGGAGGCTTGGAGCAGCCGGAAAGGAGCGGAAGGAGGGTGAGAAGGGCCAGGGAGATCCCCGGCTTCGACGTGTTGGACAAGCGAGTCTCCTGCGGCGGTCGATCCTGGCGTGGGTTCCCGAGTGGCGGAATCGGCTCCGGTGAGGGTTCTGCGGACCCGTACCGGACTGGCGAAACTATCACAGGGACTGCGCCTTCCAAGCCCGATCGGTACGGTAGACTCGGGCGCCGTGACGCGCCGAGCCACGCTGGCCCTCCTGTCGGTCACCCTGTTTCTCCTGGCCTTTCCTCTCACCATCGGCAAGCCCGGTATGCCTCCGACCCTCAAGTCGGACGAGCCGGCGTACTACCTGATGGCGCTCTCCCTGGTCCGGGACGGCGATCTGCGCCTGGAGCCGGCCGACCTCGACCGGGCTTTCCAGGAGTTTCCCTTCCGCCCAATCTCGAACCTGATCCTGATGACCGACGACGGGTGGAAGACGGCCTACTTCGGGAAGCCGTACCTCTACTCACTGTTCGCGGCGCCGTTCGCCGGCCTGGCCGGGGCCGACGGGATGGTGTTCTTCAACATGCTGCTCCTGGTCGCCATGATGTGGATGGGGGCGCTCTACCTCGCCCGCTCGGACCCCGGGGGCCCGGCGGCGATGCTGGCCGCAGGCTTCTTCCTGGTGAGCGCCGGCTTCGCCTACGTCTTCTGGCTCCACCCCGAGGTGTTCAACATGGCCGCGGTGGCGGCCTGCCTGTTCTTCGGTCTGCGGCCGCCCGCGGGGAGCACCCGCCGGACGGCCCTCTGGGCTGCGCTGTCGGGCGCGGTCCTGGCCCTCGGCGTCTACAACAAACCGGTGATCGCGGCGATCGGCCTGGCGCCCCTCGCCTACCATGCGTTGGCCAGTCGCTGGGCCGCGGTGGGGGCCTGGCTCGCCGCGGCGGCCCTCGCCCTGGCCGCTTCCGTGGGCCTCGCGATCGCCCTGACCGGCCACCCGACTCCCTACCTTGGCGTCGAGCGCCAGGGGGTGGTGCTCTGCTCGTCCGAGACGCCTCCCATCTCGCGCGCGACGGCGGCCACCGCGTCGCCGAAGGCGGACCGCCCCACCGGCGGGGCCTGGAGCTGGATCTTCCGCGTGCCGGCGGTGCGCCCAGGGCGCCTCGCCGAGAACCTCCTCTACTTCTTCGTCGGGCGCCACACGGGCCTCTGGCTCTACTTCCCCTTCGCCGGCCTCGCGGTCTTGCTCTTCCTGCTCCACGAGCGGCGCTCTGCCTGGCGCTGGGTGCTGCTCGGCTCCCTCGCGTTGGTCGGCCTCTTCTTCTTGATCTTCATTCCCGCCAACTGGCAGGGGGGCGGCGGCTTCATCGGCAATCGCTACTTCGTCAACGTCTACCCGGCGTTCCTCTTTCTGATCGGGAGGATCCGCCCGCGCTGGACCCTGGCGGCGACTTATGCCGTGGGGGGGCTCTTCCTCGGACCGATCCTGCTGACCCCGTTCGGCGCCGAGATGCCGGAGCCGACCCTCCAGGCCCACGTGCGCAACGCCCCCTTCCGGTACTTTCCCCTCGAGCTGACCCTGCGCGAGGTGCCCGGCTACCAGAGCGTCGACCTTCCCGGCCTGGAGATCCTGGGCCGCAAGGACGCGGTCCTGCCGCGTGGCGAGGGCCTCTGGCTGGAAGGGGCGAGCCGGGTCGAGCTGCTGATCCTCTCCGCCGAGCCGCTGGCCGAACCGGTCGACCTGCTCCTCTCGAGCCCCGCGCCCGGCAACCGGATCGAGGTCTCCATGGGGGACGACGACCAGGAGCTCACTCTGGGCCCGGGCACAGAGCGGGGAGCGCAGACGATCCTCTCGCTGCGCCCCGGCGGCCCGTCGCGGGTCACCCACCGGTCGGAGACGCCGACCTACGTCTATCGCCTCGTGATCACCCCGGAGACCGGGAGGGTCGAGACCTGGACGCGCCGCTTCCCGCCACCCCGCTGCCCGGGCTCCGGCTTCGCGTACGACGAGACACTGGAGGACAACTTCTACGTCGGCGCCGAGGTGACTCTGCTCGGTACCGGCGACGTGCTGGAGCGCGACGTCTTCGGCGCAGCCTGGCGCGACGTCCGGTCGCGGCGGCGCGTCCTCGCCGGGCAGACCTTCTACGTCGAAGCGGGCCTGGTCAACACCAGTCCGGCGGCCTGGAGCGGCGGGGGCGCCGCGCGGGTCCGCGCGTCGTACCACTGGCTCGACACCGAGGGGCGGCAGGTCGTCTTCAACGGCGCGCGGACCGACCTCGACCTGCCGGTCGCCTCCGGAGCGGAGACCCGGATCCGGATCGAGGTGACGGCGCCCGAGCGGCCCGGCGACTACGTGCTGGAGCTCGACCCGCTCTACGAGCACGTCGCCTGGTTCTCCCAGCGGCGGGTCGCTCCGTACCGGCTACCGGTGACCGTGCTCCCGGCGGCGGCCCCGGGCGCGAATCAGGCTCCGCCGCCCGCTTCCTCGGCGCCGCCCGGGCCGCGATGAGCCGAGCGGACGCCGAGACCGGCCGGGGCGGGCCCCTCCGGGTCCTGGTGGTGAGTCACTCGTTGAGCGGCGGCGGCGCCGAGCGCTTCGCCAGCTACCTGGCCGCAGCCCTCGACCGGCGCCGCTTCGCGGCCTCCCTCTGCCTGGTGACCGACCGGCTGAGCTACGAGCTGCCGGAGCACGTGCCGGTGAGCCGCCTGGGCTACGGCGGTCTCCGCCATCTGCCGCGGACCGTCTGGCGGCTGGCGCGCGCGATGCGCCGCACCGCGCCCCACGTGGTGCTGAGCAACGTCTTGTCGACCAACTGTCTGACCGGGGCGGCGCTCCTACTCGTGGCCCCGCGCCCGGCCTGGATCGCGCGGGTGGCGAACGCCCCGGAGCTCTCCGAGCCCGCGGCTCAGCGCTGGTGGGCGCACCGGGTCTACGGCATGGCCCGGCGCGTGGTGGTCAATTCCCAGTACATGCTTCCGGCCTTCGCCCGCGAGTACCCACGGGTCGCCCCGCGGGCGGTGAGCCTGCCCAACCCGACGGACTTCGACCTCCTGGAGCGCCGGGCCTCGGCCGAGCCGATCCGGCGTCGGCCGGCCGGCCATCGGACCCTGCTCTGGGTGGGACGCCTGACGGCCCAGAAGCGGCCGGACCTGGCGCTCGCGACCCTCGCCCAACTTCGGAAGAGCGTGGACGCGCGGCTCTGGCTGTGCGGGGAAGGTCCGCTGGAGGGTGCTGTGCGCCGCCGGGTCGCGGAGCTCGGATTGGAGGACGCGGTGGAGGTCCTCGGATTCTGCGACAATCCCCACGCGCTGATGAGAGAGGCCGACCTGCTGCTGCTGACCAGTGACCACGAGGGACTTCCCAACGCCCTGATCGAGGCGCAGGGCCTGGGTCTCGCGGCGGTGGCGACGCGCTGCCCTTACGGCCCCGCCGAGATCGTCGAGGAAGGAGTCTCGGGCCTTCTGGTGCCGGTGGGGGACGCCGACGCCCTGGCCCGGGCCGCCGGGGAGCTGCTGGCGGACGACGCCCTCCGCGAGCGCATGGGGCGGGAGGGGCGCCGGCGGGCCCGCGAGCGCTACGGCCTGGAGGCCGTCCTTCCCCGCTGGCAGGACCTCCTCGAGGCCGTCTTCGCGGAGGGCCCCTGAGCGTGTGCGGGATCGTCGGCATCGTGGCGCCCCCGGGCCGGGCCGTGGACCCGGAGCGGCTGCACGCCATGACCGCGACGCTTCGCCACCGGGGGCCGGACGCCGACGGCTTCCTGGTCGAGGGCAACGTGGGCCTGGGGCACCGGCGCCTGAGCATCATCGATCTCTCGACCGCGGCGGACGAGCCCCTGTTCAACGAGGACGGCACGGTGGCCGTGATCTTCAACGGTGAGATCTACAACTTCCGGGAGCTGCGCCGGGAGCTCGAGGAGGCCGGCCACCGCTTCCGCACCGCGTCGGACACGGAGGTCCTGGTCCACCTCTGGGAAGAGTGCGGGCCGGCCCTGGTCGAGCGGCTGCGCGGCATGTTCGCCTTCGCCCTCTGGGACCGGCGCGGGGGCCGTCTCCTGCTCGCCCGCGACCGGATGGGCAAGAAGCCCCTCTACTACACCCGGGCCGGCGGCGAGCTGCTCTTCGCCTCCGAGCCCAAGGCCCTCCTCGCCCACCCCGGGGTCTCCCGGGAGATCGAGCCCCGGGCGGTGGGCGAGCTGATGGTCTACGGCAACGTGGTCGGGCCCGGCTCGGCCTTCCGGGGAATCTGCCAGCTCCCTCCCGCTTGCCGCATGACGGTGGAGACCGGATGCTCCGGGAGCGGCTCCGGCGGCGCCCCCGAGCCGTCGGTCGAGCGCTACTGGGCGTTCCGGCCGCGACCGGAGCCTCCCGCCGCCACTTCCGAAGAGGAGTGGCTGGAGCGCCTGGACGGGACGCTGGCCGAGGCGGTACGGCTGCGCCTGACGAGCGACGTGCCGCTGGGGGCGTTCCTGAGCGGCGGGATCGACTCGAGCCTGGTGGTGGCCCACATGGTGCGGGAGGCCCCCGGCCGGGTGCGCACCTTCACGGTCGGGTTCCGCGAGGCGGGCTGGGACGAGTCGGCCCACGCCCAGGCCGTGGCGGACCACCTGGGGACCGAGCACCACCGGGACGTGGTGACCCCCGACGCGGTGGCGGTCCTGCCCGAGCTCATCGCCACCTACGACGAGCCCTTCGCCGATCCCTCGGCGATCCCCACCTACTACCTCTGTCGCGAGACCCGGCGCCACGTCACGGTGGCCCTCTCGGGCGACGGCGGCGACGAGCTGTTCTTCGGCTACCGCCGCTACGTCGAGTCGTCGGCCCTCGAGCGCTGGGGGCGCCGCCTCACCCCGCCGGGCCGCCGGCTCGCCGGCCGTACCGCCGCGCTCTTGCCGACGGGGGCCTACCTGGGACGGGCCCTCGGGCGCATCGCGCAGCGGGACGCGGCGCTCTACCTGGATGCGCTCGGCTTTTCCCCCGTCTACCGGAGCCTGCTCGGCCCCGAGGTGCGCCGGGCGCTGGGGTCCGCCGCGGAGCAGAAGGCCACGGCCGACTTCGAGGCCCCCGAGGGCGTGGGCTTTCTTCAGCGCTGCCGGGCGACCGACGTCGAGACCTACCTGCCCGACCAGATCCTGGTCAAGGTCGACCGGGCGGCGATGCGCCACTCTCTCGAGGTGCGTTGTCCACTTCTCGACCAGGAGGTCGTGGCCCTGGCCGAGCGTTTGCCGGCCGCGGAGCAGATGCGGGGGCGCCGCCAGAAGCTCCTGCTGCGCCGCCTCGCGTACCGCCACGTGCCGCGGCGGTTGCTCGAGCGACCGAAGCAGGGCTTCTCGGTGCCGCTGGCGCGCTGGTTTCGCCACGAGCTCGCGCCGCTGGTCGAGACGCTGCTCGCCGAGCGGGACGCTCCGGTCTGGAGCTGGCTCGATCGCGAGGCGGTGGAGCGGCGCTTCGCGCACCACCGGCGAGGCCGCCTCGACGCCGCGACCGCTCTCTGGCGGGTCCTGATCCTCGACCGGTGGAGCCGAGAGCACGGGGGGATGTCGTGAGCTCTCCGCGGGTGGCGGCGATCGTCCTCAACTACAACGGGCGCGACGTGACCCTCGAGGCCCTCGCGAGCCTGGGGAGCATGGACTATCCGGCTTTCGACCTGGTGGTGGTGGACAACGGCTCGACCGACGGCTCGTACCCGGCGGTCGCCGAGGCGTTCCCGGCCGTCGTGCAGCTCCGGATCGAGGAGAACCTGGGGCCGGCGGGGGGGTGCAACCTGGGGATGCGCTGGGCGATGGATCGGGGCTACGACTACCTGCTCATCCTCAACAACGACATCGAGGTGGCGCCGAGCCTCCTCCACGAGATGGTGCGGGTGGCCGAGAGCTCCCCGGAGATCGGGATCGTCGGACCCCTGGGCTACTACTTCTGGGACCGGAAGCGGATCTGGTCCGCCGGGGGGCGGATCGTCTTCCGCGAGGCGGTGACCAAGGAGCGGGGCCAGGGCCAGATCGACCGGGGGCAGTACGATCGGGACGAAGAGCTCGACTACGTGAACGGCTGCGCCATGCTGGTCAAGCGACAGGTGATCGAGGCCGTAGGTCTCTGGGACCCCATCTTCCATCTCTCGGTGGAGGACGCCGACTTCTGCATGCGCGCCCGGGCCGCCGGATTCCGCTGCTGGTTCGCGCACCGGGCCAAGCTCTGGCACATGGTCTCGACGTCGACCGGCGGCTACCGCGCCCCGAAGACCTACCAGACCGCTCGCAGCACGGCGATCTTCGTCCGCCGGTACGCCGGGCTCGCCCGGCGGCTGGGATCGCTGGCCTGGACCGCCGCCGCCCTGCCGGCCGCGTTCGTGAGGGAGCTCGCGCGCGGTAACCAGTCGGCGGTGCTGGCCAAGGTGCGCGGCTTCGCCGACGGCTACCTGCGCACCCCCATGAGCGAGCCGCCCCGACTCGCCGAGCCGCCGCCGGCCGGAGAGGAGGTGGCCCGTGCTCGATGACCTGCGACGCGACGCCGCTCGCCTCGAGCTGAGCTACTCCCGCCGGCCGCCGTGGTCGGTGCTCGAGGCGCTGCTGTTCAACAACGGCTTCCAGGCGGTGGTCCTGTACCGGATCGCGCGCTGGTTTCGGGTGCGGCGCATTCCCCTGGTGCCCCCGCTGGTGGCGAGGGTCAACCTCTTCCTGACCGGCGTCGACATCAACCCGGCGGCGGAGATCGGCCCCGGTCTCATCATCAGTCACGGCGTCGGCCTCGTCGTGGGCGGGAGTGTCCGCGTGGGCTCCGGGGCGCTGCTCCTCCACGGCGTGACCCTCGGCTCGTCGAGCCCGGGGACGGTGGGACAGATGCCGGTGATCGGGGACAACGCCTTCATCGGCGCCGGAGCCAAGCTGATCGGGGGCATCCGGGTGGGCGACGACGTGGTCATCGGCCCCAACGCCGTGGTCACGGTGGACGTGCCCACCAACTGCAAGGTCCTCTCGAGCGGTGGCGTCGAGATCACCCCTCGAGCCGGCGACTAGCCGAGTTTCCCGCTGCAGGAGGTGGGTGGGGCCGTCCCCGTCCCCCCCTGGGGGTGGGAAGGGGATCGAGGCGATGCGGGGGGGCCGACGGCTCTAGCGGTCTGGAGAAGCCGATCCGGTGAGCGCAGGCTTGATCGCCGGCCGTGGGCTGGGGTGCTCCGAATCGGTCTGCCCATGGAGCCCCATGCAGCTCGTGGGGCCGAGGCGAAGCTCCCCTAAGCGGGTCGCATGGGCCGGATGTGCAGGTCCGTGACCTCCGCGGTCCGGGGCAGCTCGAGGGCGTGGAGCACCGAGGCCGCCACGTCCGCGGGCTGGAGCAGACGCTCGGCGTGGTAGGGCCGGCCCTCCAGGCGGTGGACCTCCTCCTGCATGGCGCTCGCGGTGCGCCCGGGGTAGACCGAGAGGACCCGGACGCCCGCCGGGTTCACCTCCGCCCGCAAGGCGTCGGCCAGGGCCTTCAAAGCCGCCTTCGAGGCGGCGTACGGGCCCAGCCTCCCGGCGGCCCGCACGGCGGCGCTCGAGTTGACGAAGACGATCTGGCCGCGGCGCGCCGTCAGCGACGGCAAGGTGAGCCGAGTCAAGAGGTAGGGGATTCGCATGTTGACCCGGAGCTGGCGGTCGAGCTCTTCGACCGGCGTTTCGGCCACGGTTCCGGCGGAGTAGATCCCCAAGGCGTGGATCAGCAGGTCGAGGCCCCCGAACGCTTCCTCGACCCGCGCGGCGAGGCTCTCCACGGTGCCCTCCTGCGCCAGGTCGGCGGGGAAGGAGATCACGTCGGAGCCCGTGCCGGCGAGGCGACCGGCCAGGGACTCCAGGCGTTCCGGGTCGCGACCGCTGAGCAGGAGGCGCACGCCCCGCTCCGCGAGGGCGGACGCGATGGCGCCGCCGATCGCGCCGCTCGCCCCGGTGACCAGAGCGCTCGTTCCGGAGAGCTGGCTCAATGTGGATCCCCCCGCAATCCCTCGATCCCCGTGCCACCCGACCACGCCGCTTCGCAGCGCGGTGCCCGGGGCGAAGGGGACGCCACCTCCGGCTCGGCTGCAGCATCTGGGGTGGCCGTAGGAGCGAGCCCGCAGTCTACTATGCCGGCGGCGCGGCGGCTTCTCCTGTGGGATAATCAGCGGTTCCGTTCCGGCGGATCCGACCATGCGACTCACTCCTCTCGGCACCAACGGCTACATGCCCAGCGGCACGCGGCAGACCATGTGCTTCCTGGTCCGCTACGGCGACACCGCCCTCGTCCTCGACGCCGGTACCGGCCTGGCCCGCATGCTCGACCCGCGCATCTCCGCGCAGGTCGAAGAGTGCGAGGGGCTCGATCTCGTCCTCAGCCACTTCCACCTCGACCACACGATCGGCCTCTCGTACCTCCCCGGCCTGGTCCCCTCCCTGCCGGTCCGGATTCACGCTCCTGGTCCCCCGCTGGTCGAGGCGGACCCTGCCGAGGCGCTCTGCCGGCTGATCCATCCGCCGCTCTTTCCCGTGCCCCTGCCCGAGTTCCCCATGCCCTTGGAGCTGATCCGAGTGACCGGCGAGACCCACGAGGTGGGTGGCGCGACCCTGCGGCTCCGGTGCCAGACGCACCCGGGCGGATCGATCGGCGTGCGCCTCGGCGACCAGCTGGCCTACGTCACCGATACGGTCGCCGACGACATGACCGTGGGCTTCGTCGCCGGCGTCGAGCTGCTGCTCCACGAAGTGTGGACTGGCGCGGGCGGCGATCCGGCGGCGCACGGACACTCCGCGGCCGACCAGGTGGCGCGCATCGCTCGGGAGGCCGGGGTGCGCCGGCTCATGCCGGTTCACCTCCACCCGGCGCGATCTCCAGCGGAGCTGGAGGCTCTGGTGAGGGAGCTCGAGGGCTCGTTGGAGGGCTCGGTGGACGTGTTGCTGCCCGAGGAGGGAAGGACCTACGCCGTTGGTGGTGATCTCGACGCCCTCTGAGCACCGGGGTCCGCGGAGGTCCTTCCGGCCGGGACTCGGTCTACCCGGGAGCTTCGCTCTCTGGTGTCGAATGAACGGCGGTCCGGGTGACCCGTAGCCGCCGCCGACGGGGTGGTGCCCGAGTGGGCGGGATCTTCCGTAGCCTGTTCTTCTTCAGGGAGTCGCGGCTGGAGGCGGAGGTCGTCCCCGAGGCCGCGGCGCCCGGCGGGGGCGAAGCGCCGTCGATCGTCGAACCCGCACCCCGCCGTACCGCCTCGACCGGAGGAGTCGCGGCCTCCACCGAGCCGAGAGCTCTTCCCGGCACCCGCCCGCGCGTCCTCATCGTCGACGACGAGGAGGCCGTGCGAAACCTCATGCGATCCTGCCTCGAGCAGCGCCGGCTCGAGTGCCGGGAGGCCGCGGACGGCCGCGAGGCGCAGCGGATCGTCCGGGAGGGCTTCCATCCCGACCTCGTGCTCCTCGACGTCAACATGCCGGCCCTCTCCGGCGTCGACGTGCTGCCCTGGCTCCTCGAGGAGGTCGAGCTCGTCCAGGTGATCATGAGCTCGGGCAACCACGAGATGGAGACCGTGCGCTTCTGCCTGCGGGAAGGTGCCTACGACTACCTCCTCAAGCCCTTCGCCGTCCAGGAGCTGATCCGGACCGTCGAGCTCGGCCTCGAGCGCGGCCGCCTGGTGCGCCAGAACCGCGCCTATCGGGATCACCTGGAAGACATGGTGGAGGAGCAGACCCAGGAGATCCAGAAGACGCGCGACATCGCGCTACTGGCCATGGCCCGCCTCGCCGAGTCGCGGGACCGCCAGACCGGCAAGCACCTGGAGCGGATCGCCGAATACTCGCGGATTCTGGCCGAGGCCCTGCGGGGCGGGCCCTACGGCGACGAGGTGGGCGGCGACTTCGTGGAGCGCCTGGTCAAGTCGAGCCCGCTCCACGACATCGGCAAGGTGGGGATCCCGGACTCCATCCTGTTCAAGGCGGGGCCGCTGACCCTGGAGGAGAAGCAGGAGGTCGAGCGCCACGCCACGATGGGCGGCGACACGCTGCGGAGCGTCACCGACGGCGCCGGCGAGACCTTCCTGGCCATGGCCATCGACGTCGCCTACCAGCACCACGAGCGCTGGGACGGCTCGGGGTACCCCCAGGGGTTGGCGGGGACCGAGATCTGCCTTCCGGCCCGCATCGTCGCCCTGGTGGACGCCTACGACGTGATCACCAGCGACCGGCCCTACAAGCCGGCCCTCGATCACGACGAGGCGATCCGCCGCATCGTGGCGGATCGTGGCCGGCACTTCGACCCGGTCCTGGTCGACGCCTTCCTCGAGCGCCACCGGCGCTTCGCCCAGGTGCGCGCCGACTAGCGTAGCCAAGGGACCGCCACCCCGCCTCCCAGGTAGGCCGGCAGGTCGGGGCTGGCCTCGGCCTCGGTGCCCAGGAACCCGGCGGTCCGCGTGGCCACCTTGCTGGCGGTGACGGCGCAGACCGCCGCCTCCCGCAGGTCGTCGTTGAGCCGCTGGCGTCCGGAGATCGAGAGGTCGAGGTGGGTGAGCGTGTCGTCGCGGAGCTGGACGCTGGAGCTGTACTCCTTGGTGACCGGCACCTGGAGCGAGGCGGCGAGCGTGGTCCAGCAGATGCGGGGGAAGACCTCGACCAGCAGCTTCGAGCCGGTGGTCCGGCGCTGGCCGGTCCACAAGGTCCAGCCGCGCTCCTCGATCAGCAGGTAGGCGATCTCGGTCCACAGCCGGGCGAGGACGATCCAGCTCTCCGAGGGGCCCGTGGGCCAGGGATCGAAGCCGCTCGGGGTCTTGAAGGGCGAGCCGACCAGGTTCTCGAACGGACGTCCGTCGCCCCCCTGGGCCAGGGTCAGGGCGCAGTCGACGCCCAGGGGGTAGATCCCGCGCTCGTCGAGCTCGGCCGCGACGGCGGCGGCCCTCTCGCGCCAGGCGCGGGCCGGCGACGAGGGCCCGAGGTCGAGCTCCCCGCTCAGCGATTCGACGACCCCCTCGTCCAGGAGCCGCCGGCCCTGGAGCTTGATCACGCGGTTCGAATCCCGCTCGTCCGAGAGTCCCGCGTCGATTCCGTATCCGTACACGTGCGCCCCTTTCCCCGGTTGCCCAGTGATAGCTCGGCCCGATCTTATCTCCCGGCCAGTACGCGGCCTCCAGGGCCGGGGACTCACTCGTGCAACCGGCTACCCCAGGGAGTCCGACCCCGCAGGGGCGGCGGCCAAGCGACCCAACGAGCAACCCCGAGGAGTCCGACCCCGTCTCTACGGGACGGGGCAGTCGCCGTGGGCGATCTG
The DNA here is from genome assembly GCA_964539125.1 of uncultured Thermoanaerobaculia bacterium. Taxonomy (GTDB): domain Bacteria; phylum Acidobacteriota; class Thermoanaerobaculia; order Multivoradales; family DATKCC01; genus CAVUBL01. The sequence goes on from CAZIIB010000001.1 coordinate 56,057, forward strand.
CCAGAAGAAGCTGCCCACGATGGCGACGATCGCGGCCAGGTAGAGGAGGCGCAGAAGGATCGCCCGGCGGCGGCCGGGCGCAGTGGACGGCTCGTCCTCGTCCGGCATCGGCCGGGCTCGCTCGTCGCGCGCGCTCATCTCCGATCCTCTCCTTCCGGCTCCACCGGCTCGAGAAGGTCGACCGCCAGGAGGTCGTCGGCGGCCCGGCGCACCCGCTCGAAGGAGACGCCCGAGCGCTCGGCGACGTCCAGGAGTGAGTGCTCCCCGTCCGAGAGGTTCAGGACCCAGAGCAGGGCGAGCTGGCGCTCTTGCGCCTCGCCGGGGGAGTGGCTCGCGCCGCCGACGCTCGAATAGAGGCCGCGGCGGCCGAGCTGGGGCTCGCAGAAGGGGTTCGTGTTGCGGTACGCGCGGTTGCCCTCGAGCACCCCGGCCACCTTCAGGTACAGGTCGAGCGACCCTGCCAAGCTCTCGGGCCGGACGAACGCGAGGTCGTCCGCCGAGGTGTGGTACTCGGGGTAGCGGCCCCAGGGGGTGCGGGTGAGGGAGCCCACGGGCAGGTCGAAGCCGGGGGAGTTGTACTGGCGCTCGTCGTAGCCGAAGGGGACGAAGTCCTCGATCCGATGATCCTCTCCCGAGGTCGCCAGCAGGTGCTCGACCACCCGGTCGATCTCGGCGTCGCCCCGGCGGCTTCGCTTGTAGGTGAAGTCGCCCGCGTCGCCCAGGTTGGCGGCCACCAGGCCGTGGGCGATCCGCCCGGCGGCCTCCCGGTTCGTCGCCAGCCAGGTGATCGAGCCGATCGTGCCCGGGATCCACAGGAAGCGGTAGCCGTAGCGTCGGTGCGACAGGTCGAGGAGACGCCGGGCGAGGAAGGTGGCCACCACCAGCCCCGAGAGGTTGTCGTTGGCGAGCATCGGGTGGCAGACGTGGGTCGAGAGGAGGACCTCGCGCTCGCTCTCACCCGGCACGACCAGCTCGCCGTAGGTCAGGGAGCCGTCTTCGAGCGTGGCGTCGATCCGCACCTGGTACTCGCCGCCGCGGTCGCGCGCCGCGAGCCCCTCGAGCGTCCGGTGGCGCAGGCAGAAGCCCCAGGCCTCGCCGTAGTAGGAGGTGCGGTAGGGGATCACCTCGGGCCGGTCCGGCAGCGTGAAGAGGTGCTTCCGGAGCTCGGAGAGCGGCAGGCGAGCGTCGACCGGCACGCTGTAGCCCAGGACGTGAAGGCCGTGCTCGGCGGCGTCGACCACCGTCCGGCCGTCCGGGTCCTTGATCCAGGCCGCCCGGAGGTTCCACTCCCGGGGCACCGTCCAGTCGAAGACGCGAGTGCCCGTGGGCACCTCGTGCACCTCGAGGGGCAGACGCTCACCCAGGATCCTCAGCGTCTCGCGCACGCCGTCGCCGGTGAGGGAGCGCCGGACGGGATAGAGCCGGGTGGCGAGCTCGTGCATCTCGCGCCCCGCCGCGGTGCGCTCCTCGGCGCCGAGGCCGGCCAAGAGCTCCCGGACCGATCGATTCGGGTCGCTCATCTGCTGCCCTCGCGGTCGGCGAAGCGGGGGAGCCCCCGGTCGCGCTCGGAGATGACCGCCACCGGCAGGGGCCAGGGAATGCCGACCTCCGGATCGTCGTGGGCGAAGCCCCGGGCGAGCCCCGGGGCGTAAGGAACCGACATCTGGTAGAACACCTCGCAGTCGTCGACCAGGGTCTCGAAGCCGTGAGCGAAGCCGGGCGGCACGTAGAGGGCGAGGCGGTTCTCGGCGGTGAGCTCGGCGGCGGCGTAGCGGCCCAGGGCCGGGGAGCCCGCGCGCAGGTCGACCACGGCGTCGAAGATGGCGCCGCGAGTGCAGCGGACGAGCTTCGCCTCCTCGGCCGGCGGCGCCTGGTAATGCATACCGCGGAGCGTCCCCCGGCGGTGGTTGTACGAGAGGCTGCACTGCGCGACCGTGGGCTCCAGGCCGTGGGCCGCGAGCTCCTCACGGCAGAAAGTGCGGGCGAAGAACCCCCGCTCGTCCTCGAGCGGCTCCGGCTCCACCATCCAGACGCCGGCGAGCGCGGTCTCGTGGAAGATCACGGCAGCACCCGCACCCGCGGGATCGCGACCACGAAGCGGCCGCCCCAGGAGCGTACGTCGGCCATCTGCTCGACGATCTCCTCTTCCAGGTTCCACGGCAGGATCAACACGTAGTCGGGGCGGCGCTTGCGGAGGGCGTCCGGGGCCTCGATGGGGATACGGCTGCCGGGCAGGTAGCGGCCCTGTTTGTGGGGGCTCCGGTCGACGGTGAAGTCGATGAAGTCGGTGCCCACGCCACAGTAGTTGAGCAGCGTGTTGCCCTTGGCCGGCGCGCCGTAGCCGGCGATCGTGGCCCCCGTCTCCTTGGCCTCGATCAAGAAGCTCAGGACGGCCCGCTTGGTAGCCCGGACCCGCTCCTCGAAGGCGGCGTAGGTGGCGGGGTCGAGGAGGCCGGCGGCCTCTTCCCGGGCGAGGAGCTCCGCCACTCGCTCGCAGACCGACTCGCCGGCGGACGGACCGCCCCCCCGCTCGGAGCCCGCGGCCCGGCGCCCCCAGATGCGCAACGACCCGCCGTGGGTCGGGAGCTCCTCGACGTCGAACAGCTCCAGGCCGTGGGCCGCGAAGATCCGCCGCACGGCGGTGAAGGAGAAGTACGAGACGTGCTCGTGGTAGATGGTGTCGAACTGGAGCTCTTCGATCAGGCGCAGAAGGTGAGGGAACTCCATCGTCACCACGCCGCCCGGCGCCAGAACGACCTCGAGGCCGGCCACGAAGTCGTTGAGCTCCGGGACGTGGGCGAGGACGTTGTTGCCCACCAGCAGGTCGGCCCGGGTGCCCTCGGCCACCAGCTCCTGGGCCTTGGCGCGGGTGAAGAACTCGTCGAGGGTCGGGATGCCGGCCTCCCGGGCGGCGGCGGCGACGTTCTTCGCCGGCTCGATGCCCAGCACCGGCACGCCCCGGTCCCGGAAGTGGCGCAGTAGATAGCCGTCGTTGCTCGCGATCTCCACCACCAGGCTCTCCGGTCCCAATCCCAGCCGGCCGATGGCCGCCTCGGCGTAGCGCCGGGCGTGCTCCACCCAGCTCGTCGAGTAGGAGGAGAAGTAGGCGTACTCGGTGAAGATCTCCTCGGGCCGGGCCGCCGCCGGGAGCTGCACCAGGAGGCACTCGGTGCACAGGTAGACGCGCAGGGGATAGAACGGCTCCGCCGACTGGAGGTCCCCAGCCTCGAGGTAGGAGTTGGCCAGGGGCGACACTCCCAGGTCGACGAAGGTGTGCGTCAGGGGGGCGTCGCAGAAGCGGCAGCTCACCATATCTTCCAGGGCGGGTGGTCCTTCTTCCAGACCTCGTTGAGGTACAGGTAGTCCCGGTACGTGTCCATGGGGTGCCAGAACGCCTCGTGGAGGTAGACCGAGAGCTCCCCGTCGCGGGCGAGGCGCTGGAGCGGCTCGAGCTCCAGGAAGAGCTGGGGGTCGTCGTCGAGATAGTCGAAGACCTCGCGCTGGAAGACGAAGAAGCCTCCCGACACGCACCCCTCGGCCACCGTCGGTTTCTCGTTGAACTCGACGACCCGGCCGGCGTCGATCTTCATCTCACCATAGCGCGAGGTGGGGTGGACGCCGGTCACCGTGGCGAGGCGCCCCTCACGGTAGTGAAAGTCGAGGAGCGCCGCGATGTCGAGGTTGCCCACGGCGTCGCCGTAGGTGAAGAGGAACGTGGGGGTGTCGACGTACTTCTGGACCCGGCGGAGGCGGGCGCCGGTGCCCGCGTCGTCGCCGGTCTCGGCGCAGGTCACCTGCCAGGGCTCGTTGCCGACGTCGTTGTGGAACTCCACCCGCGGCCGGTCGCCGTCCATGGTGAGGGTGAAGTCCCGCTCGACCTCGTGGTAGCGCAGGAAGTACTGCTTGATCACCCAC
>CAZIIB010000002.1:0-36271 GCA_964539125.1 uncultured Thermoanaerobaculia bacterium
ACCGCCCGGGCCCTCGGGTATCGGGCCCGCAACCGGGTGCCCGCCGAGGAGGTCCGCCTCGCCGTGGTGGTCCAGCGGCTGGTTCCCGCCGAGGTGTCCGGAGTCCTGTTCACCGCCAACCCGTTGACCGGCCACCGGGGCGAGATCGTCGTCGACGCCAGCTTCGGGCTCGGAGAGGCGGTGGTTTCCGGGCAGGTGGAGCCCGACCACTACGTCGTCGACTCGCGGCGGTGGCGGATCTCCTCCAAGGCCCTGGGCGCCAAGGCCCTGGCGATCGTCCCGCGGCCCCAGGGGGGCACGGCGGTCGTCGACCGGAGCGACGGCGACCTCTCGGCGCTCTCGGACGCCCAGATCCTCGAGCTGGCGAGGACCGCGGCGCGGGTCGCCGAGCACTTCGGAACGCCCCAGGACGTGGAGTGGGCCTGGGCGGACCGGCTCTATCTTCTCCAGGCGCGTCCGATCACGACGCTCTTCCCCCTCCCGGCCCCGCCGGCCGGGGCGGGCGACGGGCTCCGGCTCTACCTGAACTTCAGCGCCATCCAGGGGGTGATGGATCCCTTGACGCCTCTCGGCCGCGCCGCCCTCCAGATCCTGGGCCGGGGCTTCCGCGCCGCCGCCGGGCACGATCTCGTGGTCGAAGCCGGAGGCCGGATCTTCTGCGACATCACGGGGCCACTGCGCAATCCGCGCCTGCGCAGGCCGCTCCTGGGGGCCATCGGCCGGGTCGATCCGGGGGCCCGGCAGGCCCTCGCCGGCCTCCTCGAGCAGGGGCGGCTCACCGGCGGGGGGGCGCCGCGGCCCCGGAGGCGCGGCGGCCCCCTGCGCCGGCTCAAGGCGCCCGCCGCCGTGGGCCGGAGGATCTTCCGCGCCCGTCGCCTGATCCGGCGCGCCGTCTCCGCGCTCGTCTTTCCCAAGTGGACCCGCGCCCGCGCCGTCGCGGCCTCGGAGGCGTTTCTGGCGGACATCCGCCGGCGGGCCCCCGAGACCCGGGACCTGGCCGGCCTGCTCGCCTCCTTCGAGGCCGACGTCAGGGCCACGGCGGGTGGCGTCTTCGGCCACCTGGCGCCGCTCACCGTTCCGACGACCATCCTCATGTCGGTGGTGGACCGTTGGCTGGTGCGCTGGTTGCGCCTCGAGCCGGGAGCGGGCCTCCAGCTCATGCGCGGAATGCCCGACAACGTGACCGTGGAGATGGACCTGGCGCTTTGGAGGATCGCGCGGACGATCCGGGCGGACGGCGCGACCCGCGAACGGCTGCTCGCCCGGTCGGCCCAGGAGCTCGCCGAGGACTACCGGAGGCGGGCGCTCCCCCGGGCCGTCCTGGAGGCGATCGATCGCTTCCTGGAGGAGTACGGCATGCGGGGGGTGGCGGAGATCGACATGGGGCGCCCCCGGTGGCGCGACGATCCGAGCCTGGTCCTGGACGTCCTCCACGGCTACCTGGAGCTGGAGGACGACACGCACTCGCCCGAGACCACCCTCGAGCGCGGCGCCGCGGAGGCGGAGGCGTTGCGGGCGGAGTCCGTGCGCCGGCTTCGAGCGACTCGCGGAGGCTTCCCGCGGGCGAAGCTGCTGAATGCGGCGATCTATCGGTTGCGCGCCCTGGGCGGGCTGCGGGAGCTGCCGAAGCTCCAGTTCTGCAAGGTACTGGACGTCTATCGGACGCTGCTGCGGACCCGCGGCGAGGAGCTGGTGGCCGCCGGCGCGCTGGCCCAGGCCGACGACGTCTTCTTCGTTCCGCTCCCGGAGCTCGAGCGCTTCGCGGCCGGCGAGCCGGTGGACCTGCGGGGCGCCGTCGCGGCCCAGCGCGCCGACTACGAGCGCGAGGTCGCCCGCCGCTGGCCGCCACGCCTGCTCCTGAGCACCGGCGAGACCTTCTATGAAGGCCTGAGCGAGGGCGGCGACGGCACCGACCTGGTCGGCGCCCCGGTATCGCCCGGGGTGGTCGAGGGCAATGTGCGGGTGGTCTTCGAGCCCCGCGGAGCTCACCTCGAGCCGGGAGAGATCCTGGTCTGCCCGTCCACCGATCCCTGTTGGACGCCCCTGTTCGTCACCGCCGGCGGCCTGGTGATGGAGATGGGCGGTCTCGCGACCCATGGCGCGGTCGTGGCTCGCGAGTACGGCATCCCGGCGGTCGTGGGCGTCCACCAGGCAACCGAGCAACTGAAGACCGGAACGCGGATCCGGGTGGACGGCAGCGCGGGCCGGGTCACCCGGCTCACCTGAGATGGCGATGGGACAGATGACGACATTGGTGGACCTTCTTCGCGGCAGGGCGGTGGAGCGCCCCGACCGCCTGGCGTTCCAGTTTCTGGCCGACGGCGAGACCGTCGAGTCCTCCATGACCTACGAGCAGCTCGACCGGCGGGCCCGGGCCGTCGGCGCCGCGTTGCAGAGCCTGGGGGGCGCCGGCGAGCGCGTCATCCTGCTCTATCCCCCCGGCCTCGAGTTCGTCGCCGCCTTCTTCGGCTGCCTCTACGCCGGGGCGACCGCCGTCCCGGTGTCGCCGCCCCGCCGCGGTCAGGAAGAGCGGATGCTCCGCCGGTTCCTGGCGGTCGTCTCCGACGCCCGGCCGCGGATCGCTCTGGGTCCGTGGGCGAAGCCCGCGGGCGGGCAGGCGCCCCTCGACCGCCTGCCGGGAGCCGAGGGTCTTCGGTGGCTGGCCACCGCCGACCTGCCCGGGGAGCGGGCGGAGGAATGGGCGCCTCCCGAGCTGAGCCCCGACTCGATCGCCCTGCTCCAGTACACCTCCGGCTCCACGGCCGCCCCCAAGGGGGTCATGGTGAGCCACGGGAACATCCTCCACAACGAGCGGATGATCCAGGAGGCGTTCTCCCAGACCGAGGACTCCGTGGTCGTCGGCTGGCTTCCCGTCTACCACGACATGGGCCTGATCGGGAACGTCATCCAGCCGATCTTCTCCGGGAGCCGGGCCGTGCTCATGTCCCCCATGTCGTTCCTCCAGCGCCCGTTGCGCTGGCCCCTGGCCATCTCGACCTTTCGGGGCACGACCAGCGGCGGACCGAGCTTCGCCTACGACCTCGTGGTCCGGAGGACGACGCCGGAGCAGCGCGCGGCGCTCGATCTCAGGAGCTGGCGCGTCGCCTTCAACGGCGCGGAGCCCGTCCGCAGCCAGGTCCTGGACGCGTTCAGCACGGCCTTCGCGGAGTGCGGCTTCAGCCGGCGGGCCTTCCATCCCTGCTACGGCCTGGCGGAGGCCACCCTGCTGGTGAGTGCCGGCTCGGCGGCGGGGGCGCCGCGGGTCCAGACCCTGGACGGCGTCGCCCTGGAGCGTCACGAGGTGGTTCCCGCGGTGGGCGGCGACGGCGGTCGAGCGGTGGTGAGCTGCGGCCTCGTCCGGCCGGAGCAGCGGGCGGTCATCGTGGCTCCCGAGTCCCTCGCCGCCTGCCCGCCGGGCCGGGTCGGAGAGATCTGGATCTCCGGCCCCGCGGTCGCGCGGGGCTACTGGGACAACGCCGAGGAGACCCGTCGCACCTTCGAGGCGCGCCTGGAGGGGAGCGGCGACGGGCCCTTCCTGCGCACCGGCGACCTGGGTTTCGTCGCGGACGGCGAGCTCTACGTCACCGGCCGGGTCAAGGATCTGATCATCGTCCGCGGTACGAACCACTACCCCCAGGACGTCGAGTGGACGGCCCAGGGGAGCCACCCCTGGCTGCGCCGCTCGTCGTGCGTCGCCTTCTCCGTCGAGGCGGAAGGGGAGGAGCGGCTGGTGATCGTGGCCGAGATCGGCCCCCGCCACGAGGCCGACCTGCGCGGCTCGGACACCGAGGCCGCCGGCGTGGTGGAGACCATCCGGCGGGCGGTCGCCGAGGAGCACGGCCTCCAGGCCTACGCCGTCGCGCTGGCGAAGGCCGGTGAGGTCCCGAAGACGACCAGCGGCAAGCTCGAGCGCCTGGCCTGCCGGGCGGCCTTCCTGGAGGGCCGTCTGGAGCTCCTGGGGAGCAGCGTCCTCGAGGGCGACGACACCGACTGGACTCCCGAGGACCTCGACCTCGAGGTCCTCGCGGGTCTCGACAGCGAGGATCAGCGGGAGCGCCTGGAGCGCTATCTCCGGGACCTGGTGGCCGCGGCCCTCAGGGTGCCGCGGCGCCAGCTCGACGTCGATCGCCCCCTGGACGGCCTGGGCGTGGACTCGCTGAGGGCGATCGAGCTGAGCCACCGGATCGAGACGGACCTGGGCGTCGCGGTCTCCATGATGCCGTTCGTCCAGGGGTTGTCCATCGCCGAGATCGCGGCCCTGGCCCTGCGCGAGATGGCGGAGCCCGCGACCGGCGCGCGCGCCCTCGCCCCGCGCCCCGGCGAGCCGGCCCGCGAGCACCGGCTCTCCTACGGCCAGGAAGCGCTCTGGTTCATCCAGCGCCTGGCGCCGGAGAGCTCCCACTACAACATCGCGGCCGCGGCCCGCATCACCGCCCGGCTCGAGCTCCCGGCCTTCGAGCGGGCGCTCCAGGGCCTGGCGGATCGCCATCCCTGCCTGCGGACCACGTTCAGCGCCCCCCACGGCAAGCCGCTCCAGAAGGTGGCCGAGCACCTGGACCTCCGTCCCCAGGTCACGGAGGCGGCGGACTGGAGCGAGGCGCTCCTGGCCCGTCGGATGGCCGACGCGGCCTATCGTCCCTTCGACCTCCAGGAGGGACCCCTGCTGCGCCTCGTCCTGTTCCGGAGATCGGACCGGGAGCACGTGGCCGTCCTGGCGGTGCACCACATCGTGGCGGACTTCTGGTCCCTGACCGTGCTGCTCGACGAGCTGGGCCGCTCCTACGCGGCCGAGCTCGCCGGCCGGCCGCCGGCCCTCGAGCCGTTGCCGCTCCAGTATGCCGACTTCGTGGCGTGGCAGGCGGCGACCCTGGCGGAGCCCCGGAGCGAAGCGCACTGGCAGTACTGGCGGACCCAGCTCGCCGCCCCCCTGGCCGAGGTGGACCTGCCGTCGGACCGGCCCCGCCCGGCGCGCCAGACCTACCACGGAGCGTCCCTGGGCCTGGCCCTCGGGCCGGATCGCACGGCGTCACTCGAGGCGCTGGCCGCGGCGCACCGGGCGACGCTCTTCAGCGTCCTGCTCACCAGCTTCCAGGTGCTCCTGCACCGCTACACCGGCCAGGACGACGTGGTGGTGGGCTCGCCCATGTCGGGGCGGCCCCGGGCGGCGTTCGCAGGCATCGTGGGCTATTTCGTGAACCCGGTGGTCCTGCGCTCGGACCTGGCCGGCGACCCGGCCTTCCAGGATCTCCTGGGCCGCACCCGGCAAACGGTGCTCGAGGCGCTCGAGCACCAGGACTACCCCTTCGCCCTGCTGGTCGAGCGCTTGCAGCCGGCGCGGGATCCGAGCCGCTCACCCCTCTTCCAGGTGATGTTCATCTTGCAGCAGGCGCATCAGCCCGCGCTCGAGGGCCTCTCGCCCTTCGCCCTGGGCGAGACCGGCGAGCGCCTCGACCTCTGGGGCCTGCCCCTGGAGTCCATGGCGCTCGAGCGCCGGATGACACCCTTCGACCTCACGCTGACCATGGCGCGGGCCCGGGACGGCTTGAAGGCGTTCTTCGAGTACAACGGCGACCTGTTCGACGCCGACTCGATCGCCCGCATGGCGGAGCACTTCCGCAACCTGGTGGACTCGGTGCTCGAGGATCCCGCGCGACGCCTCTCGCTCCTGGAGCTGATGGGGGAGGCCGAGCGCCGACAAGTGCTCCGGGAGTGGAACGAGACGCGGGTCGGCCTGCCGCGGGCGAAGTGTGCTCACCAGCGGATCGAGTCTCAGGTTCGGCGGATCCCGGACGCCGTCGCCCTGGTCTTCGGCAGCCGGGCCCTGACCTTCCGGGGGCTCGACCGGCGGGCCAACCAGCTCGCCCGCCACCTCGGGGCTCGAGGGGTCGGGCCGGGCGACCTGGTCGGAATCTACCTGGAGCGGTCTCCCGAGATGGTGATCGCCATGCTCGGCACCCTGAAGGCGGGGGCCGCCTACGTGCCCCTCGATCCGGCCTACCCCCGGCAGCGGACGGCGTTCATGCTGGAGGACTCTCGCGCCGGCACGGTGCTGACCCGGCAGGGCCTGGCGGCGGCGCTCGGCGACGGGCCGTGGGCCCTCGTCCGCCTGGACGCGGATTGGCCGGAGATCGGCCGCCAGCCCGGCTCGCGCGCGGCCGCCGGCGCGGGCGGGGACGACCTGGCCTACGTCATCTACACCTCGGGCTCCACCGGCGAGCCCAAGGGCGTGATGGTCCGCCACCGCGCCGTCGTCAACTTCTTCCGCGGGATGGACCGCGCCGTCGGGTGCGACCGCGCCGACGGTCTCCTGGCCGTCACCAGCATGTGCTTCGACATCTCGGTCCTGGAGCTCCTCTGGACCCTGAGCGGCGGCGCCCGGGTGGTCTTGACGTCCGAGCGGGCGAGCCGAGGCACCCCGGCCCGCCGGCGTCGGCCCCGGCGGAGCGGGCCTCCCGGCTTCAGCCTGTTCTACTTCGCCAACGCCGATCCGGGCGCCGAGTCGGACAAGTACCGGTTGCTCCTCGAGGGAGCCAAGCTCGCCGACGACTGCGGCTTCGAGGCGGTCTGGACTCCCGAGCGCCACTTCCACGCCTTCGGCGGCCTGTACCCCAGCCCTTCGGTGATCGGCGGCGCCCTGGCCGCGATCACTCGAAGGGTGGAGATCCGCGCCGGCAGCGTGGTGCTGCCCCTTCACGATCCCATCCGGGTCGCCGAGGAGTGGTCGGTGCTGGACAACCTGTCCGGGGGCCGGGTCGGCGTCTCCTTCGCCTCGGGCTGGCACGTCAACGACTTCGCCCTCGCCCCCGACCGGTGGGAGGACCGCAAGGGGTTCATGTACCGGGCGATCGAGACCGTCCAGCGCCTCTGGCACGGAGAGTCGATCCGGGTGCGCAACGGCGCCGGCGACGAGATCGAGGTCTCCCTGCAACCCCGCCCGCTGCAGGCCGAGCTACCGATCTGGATCACCGCCTCGGGCAACCCCGACACCTTCGTCCAGGCCGGGGCGGTGGGCGCGAACCTGCTGACCCACTTGCTGGGGCAGACCCTGGAGGAGGTCGCGGAGAAGGTGGCCACCTACCGGGAGAGCCGCGCTCGCCACGGCCACGATCCCCGCGCCGGCCGAGTGACCCTGATGCTCCACGCCTTCGTCGGGACGAGCATGGCGGAGGTCCGGGAGAAGGTCCGCGAGCCGCTCACCGACTATCTGAGGACGTCGCTCGGCCTGATCTCCAGCCTCGTGAAGGGCATCGATCCGGGCCTGGACCTCGAGCAGATGAGCCCGGCCGACAAGGACGACATGCTGGCCTTCGCCTTCGACCGATACGTGGAGACCAGCGGCCTGTTCGGCACCCCGGAGGACGTCCTCGAGATGGCGGAGCGGGTCCAGGAGGCGGACGTCGACGAGATCGCCTGCCTGATCGACTTCGGCGTCGACGCCGACTCGGTGATGGAGAGCCTCCACCGTCTCGGTGCGGTGGTCGCGGGAGGTCGCGGGGCGGTGGCGGACGGCCACTCCCTGCCGGAGCTCGCCCGGGACCACCGGGTGTCCCTCTTCCAGTGCACGCCGTCGCTCATGAAGATGCTGAGCCTCGATCCGGAGACCGTCCAGGCGCTGGGCTCGGTGCGCATCCTGATGCTCGGTGGAGAGGCCCTGCCGCGGCCCCTGGTCGACGAGCTCCACGCGGCGCTGCCGGCGCGCCTGGTCAACATGTACGGGCCGACGGAGACCACTATCTGGTCGACGACGGCCGAGGTGGGGCGCTCCGACGAGGAGGTGTCCATCGGACGTCCCATCGCCAACACCCGGGTCTACGTCCTCGACCGGCGCCTCCAGGCGGTGCCCGTGGGGGTCACCGGCGAGCTCTTCATCGGCGGCGCGGGGCTCGCGCGCGGCTACCTGCGGCGCCCGGCCCTGACCGCCGAGAAGTTCCTGCCCGATCCCTTCGGCCGAGCGCCGGGAGGCCGCCTCTACCGCACCGGCGACCTGGCCCGGTTCGGTTCCGACGGACGCCTCGCGTGCCTCGGGCGGGTCGATCAGCAGACCAAGGTCCGCGGCTTCCGGATCGAGCTCGGGGAGATCGAAGCCGTCCTCGGGCGGCATCCGCACGTGCGGGAGGCGGCGGTGGTGGCCCGGACCGACGCCGGAGGCGACCCCCGGTTGGTCGCCTACGTCGTCGCGAAGGAAGAGCGCGCCCCGCGCGGCGGGGAGCTGCGGGACTTCCTCGGGGAGCGGCTCCCCGCGTTCATGGTGCCCGGGACCTTCGTAGCGCTGGCAGCGCTGCCGCTCACCCCCAACGGCAAGCTCGACCGCAAGGCGCTGCCGGTCCCGACCGGCGCCCGTGCCGACCTGGCGGCGAGCTACGTGGCGCCCGAGACCGACCTGGAGCAGACCATCGCGGCGATCTGGCGGCAGGTGCTCGGGGTGGACAAGGTGGGGATCCACGACAACTTCTTCGATCTCGGCGGCCACTCTCTGCTCATGGCACAGGTGCAGAGCCAGCTCAAGCGGCGGCTGCACGAGGACCTGCCGCTGGTCACCATGCTCGAGTACCCGACGGTGAGCGCTCTGGCCCGCCACCTGAGCGAGCCGGAGAGCGCTCTCTCTCCGGCGCGGAGCGACCGCGAGAGGGCGGCCCTGCAACGGGCCGGCCTCTGGCGCCAGAGCCGGTCGGCCATCGCCTCGAGGCAGGGGTCCGGGAGGTCCGAGACGGCATGAGCGACACGACCGTACACGACCCGCGCGAGGGACTGGACGTCGCGATCGTCGGGATGGCCTGCCGGTTCCCCGGCGCCGAGACACTCGAGACGTTCTGGAGCAACCTGCGCGACGGCGTCGAGTCGATCCGCTCGTTCAGCGACGAGGAGCTGGTCGCCCTCGGGGTCGATCCTCGGGCGCTGGAGGATCCGGCCTTCGTCAAGGCGGGATCGATCCTGACCGACGTCGACCTCTTCGATGCCGCCTTCTTCGGCTACTCGCCGCGGGAGGCCAGCCTCCTGGACCCCCAGCACCGGGTCTTTCTGGAGTGCGCCTGGGAGGCCCTCGAGCGGGCCGGGTACGACGCCGAGCGGTTCGGCGGGATCGTGGGGGTCTATGCCGGCACCAGCCTGAGCACCTACCTGCTCTTCAACCTGCTGCTCAGCCCCTCCCTGGCCCACGCCGAGAACAACTTCCCGGTCATGGTGAGCAACGACAAGGACTTCCTCTGCACCCGGGTGTCCTACAACTTCAACCTGGACGGTCCCAGCCTCGACGTCCAGACCGGCTGCTCCACCTCCCTGGTGGCCGCGCACCTGGCGTGTCAGGGCTTGCTCACCTACCAGGTGGACATGGCCCTGGCCGGTGGCGTCTCGGTGCAGGTTCCCCAGCGCACGGGCTACTACTTCCAACCGGGCGGGATCACCTCGCCCGACGGCCACTGCCGGGCTTTCGACGCCCGCGCCGAGGGGACGATCTTCGGCAGCGGCGTGGGGGTCGTGGTGCTCAAGCGGTTGGCGGACGCCCTCGCTGACGGCGACGCCATCCACGCGGTCATCAAGGGCTCCGCCGTCAACAACGATGGCTCGCGCAAGATCGGCTACACCGCGCCGGGCCTCGAAGGGCAGCGGCGGGTGATCGAGCTGGCCCAGGCGGTCGCCGGGGTCGAGGCGGAGAGCATCGGCTACGTGGAGGCCCACGGCACCGCCACGGCCCTGGGAGACCCGGTGGAGGTCTCGGCCCTCACCCGGGCTTTCCGGACCCAGACCGAGGCGCGAGGGTTCTGCGCCCTGGGCTCGGTGAAGAGCAACCTCGGTCATCTCGACGCCGCCGCCGGCGTCGCCGGGCTGATCAAGACCGTCCTCGCCGTCGAGCACGGGGAGCTTCCGCCGAGCCTCCACTTCGACGAGGCCAACCCCCGGATCGACTTCGCCGAGAGCCCCTTCTACGTCAACCGGGAGCTCGCGGAGTGGCCCCGGGGAGCGGCGCCGCGGCGGGCCGGGGTGAGCTCCTTCGGCATCGGCGGCACCAACGCCCACCTCGTGGTCGAGGAGGCGCCCTCCGTCGAGCCCTCGGGGCCGACCCGGGCCCGCCAGTTGCTCCTCCTCTCCGCCAAGACCGCCTCGGCCCTGGAGTCGGCCACGTCGAACCTGGCGGAGCTCCTCCGGGAGCACCCGGACGTCGACCTGGGCGACGTCGCCTACACCCTCCATGTGGGCCGCCGGGTCATGAGCCATCGCCGGCTGTGCGTTTGCTCGGGGCGCGAGGACGCCGTGGCGGCCCTCGAGGCGAGGGATCCCCGCCGGGTGATGACCCTCCAGCAGGAGGCCACCGATCGGCCGGTGGTCTTCATGTTTCCCGGCGGAGGAGCCCAGTACGTCGACATGGCCCGGGGGCTCTACGAGACCGAGGCCCTGTTCCGCGAGGAGGTCGACGCCCAGGCCGGGATCCTCCGCCGGGACCACGGGATCGAGCTCTTCGACGTCCTCTACCCCGACGCCGAACAGCGCGAGGCGGCCGGCGAGGCGATGCAGCGGACCTCGGACGGCCTGCCGGCGCTGTTCGTGATCGAGCACGCCCTGGCCCGACTCTGGATGTCGTGGGGCATCGCGCCCCGGGCGATGATCGGCCACAGCCTCGGCGAGTACGTGGCGGCCTGCCTGGCGGGGGTGTTCTCGCCGGAGACGGCGCTGGCGCTGGTGGTGCTCCGGGCCCGCTTGTTCGACGAGCTGCCGGCGGGAGGGATGCTCAGCCTGCCGCTGGCCGCGGCCGAGGTCACGAGGCTGCTGGACGAGCGGCTGTCGCTGGCGGCGATCAACGGCCCGGCGCAATGTGTGGTCTCCGGACCCACCGAGGCGATCGACGAGCTGGCCGGCCGACTCGCCGCCCAGGAGATCGAGTGTCGCCGTATCAAGATCGAGGTGGCGGCCCACTCGCGGTCGGTGGACCTCATCATCGATCGGTTCCGCGAGTTCGTGGCCACCGTGGAGCTGCGGCCGCCGGAGATCCCCTACCTGTCCAACGTCACCGGGGGGTGGATGACGGCCGAGGACGCGGTCGATCCCGGCTACTGGGCGCGGCACCTGCGCGAGACGGTGCGCTTCAGCGACGGCGTCGCCGAGCTCCTGCGCGAGCCCAGCCGGATCCTTCTCGAGGTGGGGCCGGGCCAGGGGCTCACCACCCTGGCACGGGCGCAGTCCGGCCGCGCCGCGGAGAGCAGCGTCTTCGCCTCGGTGCGCCATCCCTACGACCCGCAGCCCGACGACGCCCATCTCCTCACCACCCTGGGCCGGCTCTGGCTGGCCGGAGCGCGGGTGGACTGGGGCGGGTTCTACGCCGCCGAGCGCCGCCGGCGCGTGGTCCTTCCGACCTACCCCTTCGAGCGCCGGCGCTTCTGGATCGATCCGCCGGCCGCGGGGGCGACGGGGCGCGCCGGCCGCGGGGGCACGCTCGAGAAGCTGCGCAACGTCGACGACTGGTTCTACGTCCCCTCCTGGCGCCGCACCCTCGGCGCCGCCCTCCCGCCCGCGCCGGCCTCGCCCGACGCCCCGGACCTCTGGCTCGTGTTGCGGGACGACGGCGCGCTGGCCCGGGGCTTCGCCGAGCGGGCCAGACGGGAGGGTCACCAGGTGGTCGAGGTGAGCCCCGGCGAGGGCTTCGAGGAGGTGGGGGAGGGAGCCTTCACGGTGGAGCCGGGATCCCGCGGCGACTACCGGCGGCTCCTCGAGGAGCTGGCGACGCGCTCCCTCCGGCCCCGGGTGATCGTCCACCTCTGGAGCCTGCCCGCGGGGCCCGCCTGCCCCGACGGCTACCGGGCCTTCGCGGCGGCCCAGGAGCACGGCTTCTTCAGCCTCCTCGCCCTCGCCCAGGCGATGGGCGAGGGTGACGGCGAGGGCGAGACGGAGCCGACGCGGCTCTGGGTCGTCACCGGCGACCTCCAGGAGGTGGAGAGCGGCGACCGGTCGCGGCCCGAGCAGGCGACGATCTCCGGCCTCTGCAAGGTCATCCCGCAGGAGGTCCCGCACCTCGTCTGCCACACCGTCGACGTGGCGGTTCCGGAGGCCGGGAGCGTCGAGATCGACCGCCTGGCGGAGCGCCTGGTCGCGGAGATCGGCGCCGAAGGGCCTGACCGGACGCTCGCCTACCGCGGCGAGGAGCGCTGGGTCCAGGCCTGGGAACCGACGCGAGCGAGCGAGCGAGCGGCGCTCCGGGAGCTGCGCCACAAGGGTGTCTACCTCCTCCTCGGCGGGTTGGGCCGGGTGGGGATGGCCATCGCCGGCCACCTGGCACGCACCGCGGCCGCCCGCCTGGTCCTGACGAGCCGCTCCGGGCTGCCCGAGCGGTCCGAGTGGGAACGCCTCCTCGGCCGTCCCGGCGAGCCGCACCCCCTGGCCCCCAAGATCCGGGCGCTCCAGGAGCTGGAGCGCGCCGGCGCGGAGGTCCTCGTGCTACGGGCGGACGTCGCCGACGAGCGCCGCATGCGGGCCGTGCTGGAGAGCGTCGACGAGACCTTCGGAGGGCTTCACGGCGTGATCCACGCGGCGGGCTTCGCCGGCGAGAGCGCCCTGAGCTTCCTCCCGGAGACCGACCGCTCGGCCTGCGACCTTCACTTCCAGGCCAAGGCCAAGGGGCTCTACGTCCTGGACCGCGTGCTGGCGGACCGGGAGCTCGACTTCTTCCTGCTCTGCTCCTCCAACGCGTCGGTCCTGGGCGGGCTCGGGTCGGCGGCGTACGCGGCGGCCAGCTCCTTCATGGACGCCTTCGCCGTCAGCCACCGGAGGGAGGGGGGCGGGCCCTGGATCAGCGCCAACTGGGACGGCTGGCTGAGCGCGGACCAGGACCGGCTGAGCGCGACGTTCCGCACCAGCATCGACCGCTACGCCATGGACCCCGGCGAGAGCGTAGCGGCCTTCGAGCGAGTGGTCACCCGATTCCCGGCGGGCCAGGTCGTGGTCTCCACCGGCGACCTGACGAGCCGGATCGACCTGTGGGTGCGGGGCGAGGGCCTGGGCTGGAGCGAGGAGCCCGGAGCGGAGGAGCGGCCGGCGGTCCTGCATCCGCGGGAAGGGATCGAGACCCCCTACGAGCCCCCCGGCGACGAGCTCGAAGCGCTCATCGCCAGGGTCTGGCAGGAGGCCCTCGGCATCGAGCAGCTCGGCATCCACGACAACTTCTTCGACCTGGGGGGCAACTCTCTCATCGGGCTGCGGGTGGTCTCCCGGCTCCGTCGGGAGCTGGGGCGAGAGATCCAGGTGGTCAGCCTGTTCGAGGGGCCCACGGTGAGCGCCCTGGCCAAGCTGTTGCGGGCGGCGCCGGGCGAGACGCCGGTCTTCGAGGAGAGCCAGGACCGCGGCGAGCAGCGCAGGATGCGGCGGGAAGGCAAGAGACGAGCGAGCGTGGCCGATGAATGAGCCGTCGAGCGGGACCGGGATCGCGATCATCGGAATGGCCGGGCGCTTTCCGGGGGCCCGGAGCGTGGACGAGCTGTGGCGCAACCTCGCGGCGGGGGAGGAGTCGATCCGGGCGCTCAGCGACGAGGAGCTGGCGGCCGGAGGGGTGGAGCCGGACCTCCTGGCCGATCCCCGCTTCGTCAAGGCCGCGGCGGTTCCCGACGGCGTGGACCTGTTCGACGCCGCGTTCTTCGGCATGACCGCGAGGGAGGCGGAGCTCGTCGATCCGCAGCACCGGGTTCTTCTCGAGACCGCCTGGCAGGCGCTGGAGGACGCGGGCTACGCGGCGGGCTCCTGCCCCGGCGCCGTCGGCGTCTATGCCGGGGCCACCATCAACACCTATCTGCTGTTCAACCTCCGGGGTAATCGCGAGGTCGTCAGGTCTCTCGACCTGCCGCAGCTCAACATCGCCAACGGCCGGGACTTCCTGGCCACCCGGGTGTCGTACAAGCTCGACCTCAAGGGCCCCAGCCACCTGGTGCAGAGCGCGTGCTCGACCTCCCTCGTGGCGGTGCACGTGGCCGCGCAGAGCCTCTACGACGGGCAGTGCGACATGGCCCTGGCGGGCGGCGTCTCGGTCAACGTCAAGCTGATGCACGGCTACCGCCACGCCGAGGGTGGCCTGACCTCCCCCGACGGGCACTGCCGGCCCTTCGACGCCCTCGCGGCGGGGACCGTCTTCGGCGGCGGCGCCGGAGTCGTGGTGCTCAAGCCGCTGGATCGGGCGCTGGCCGACGGCGACACGATCCGCGCCGTCCTCAGGGGGTCGGCGGTCAACAACGACGGAGCCGCCAAGGTGGGCTTCACGGCGCCGAGCGTCGAGGGCCAGGCGAAGGTGATCACCGAGGCGCTGGCCGATGCCGGTCTCGAGCCCGCGGCGATCAGCTACGTGGAGACCCACGGCACGGGCACCCCCCTGGGCGACCCCATCGAGGTCCAGGCCCTGAAACGGGCGTGGGGGGCGCGGGGAGCCGGCAGGCACACGTGCGCCCTCGGCTCGCTGAAAGCGAACATCGGGCATCTCGACGCCGCGGCCGGGGTCACCAGCCTGATCAAGACGGTTCTCGCCCTCGAGCACCGCCAGATCCCGCCGAGCCTCCACTTCGAGCAGCCGAACCCGGAGCTCGCCCTGGACGACAGCCCGTTCTTCGTCAACGCGCGCCTCACCGAATGGGAGCGGGGCCCGAGCCCGCGGCGGGCGGGGGTGAGCGCCTTCGGCGTCGGCGGCACGAACGCCCACGTCGTGGTCGAGGAAGCGCCGGAGCTCGAGGCGTCCGGGCCGTCGCGATCCTGCCAGCTCCTGGTCCTGTCGGCGTGCACCGCCACCGCGCTCGCGGCGCAGGAGGCCGGCCTGGCCGACCACCTGAAACGCCTGCCGGCCGCGAGTCTCGCCGACGTCGCCTACACGCTGGCCGTCGGACGCCGGCCGTTCGAGCACCGGCGGGCTCTGGTCGCGGGTAGCGCGCGGGAGGCGGTCACGATGCTCGAAGGCGGCGAGCCGGAGCGCAAGCCCGGCGGCCGGGCCGGGGACGCCGAGACCCCGGTCGTCTTCCTGTTCCCCGGCGCGAGCGCCCGGCACGCCGGCGCCGGCGGCGAGCTCTACGGCCACGAGGCGGTCTTCCGCAAGGGGCTGGACGCCTGCTCCGAGGTCGCCCGGCGTCGCCTCGGCCGGGACCTGCCGGCGGTGCTCTTCGCCGCCGGCGGAGCGGCCTCTTCGCCGGTGGGCGAGGTGGAGGCCGACTCGCTGGAGCGAGCGGCGAGCTTCGCCCTGGAGCACGCCCTCGCCGGGCTCTGGATGTCCTGGGGGGTCCGGCCCGCGGCGGTGATCGGCTACGGCACCGGTGAGCTGGTGGCGGCCTGCCTGGCCGGCGTCCTGACCCTCGACGACGCCCTGGCGCTGGCAGCGGCCCCGGTCACGGATTCCGCCGGCCGCCCGGAGGACCCCCGGGTCGGCCCGGCTCGGATTCCCTGGATCTCGAGCGTCACCGGTGCCCGGGTCACCGAGCCGCTCGCCGGCGAGCCCGGGTACTGGACCGCCCGGGAGCGGGACGGGTCGCGGCTCGACGACGGGATCGCGGAGCTCCTGGGTACGGCCGACCGGATCTTCCTGGAGGTCGGCTGGGGAGACGCCCTGGCGAGTCGCGTCGCGGCCCACGAGGCGTTCCGGCCCGGGCGCGTCGTGCTCTCGTCGCTGGCGGGGAGAGTGGACACCCGCACGGAGCCGGCGGCTCTCTTGGGGACGCTGGGCCGGCTCTGGCTCGCCGGGGTGCCGGTGGACTGGCATGGGCTCTACGCGGGCGAGCGCCGCCGCCGCATTCCTCTTCCCACCTACCCGTTCGAGCGCAAGCGCTACTGGATCGAGCCGACGCCGGAGGCCCATCGAGAGGCGGACGTGCCGGCCGCCGCAGGCCACGCCGAAGACGGCGGGGGGGCCCGGTCCGACGAAGAGGCGCCCCTCGCGCCGGCTCGCCATCCGCGACCCGACCTCATGGTGCCGTACGCGCCCCCCTCGACACCTCTCGAACGGCGTCTCGCCGAGGTCTGGCAGAGCGCCCTCGGGCTCGAGGTGGTGGGCATCGACGACGGCTTCTTCGAGCTGGGCGGGGACAGCCTGGTGGCGGTCCAGGTGATGGACCAGCTCTCGGCGGAGCTCGGGAGAGCGATCCCCGCGGTCAGCCTGTACGAGGAGCTCACCGTCCGTGCCCTGGCGGAGCTCCTGACCGCCGAGGAGGACGCGCCGGCCCCGGAGCCCGGCGGAGCGGGAGAGAGGGAAGGCTGGACCCAGCGGCGGAAGGAGTTCCAGGAACGAGCGCGGCTGCGCAGAACGGAGAAGAGTCGGTCATGACCCGCGAGCGGAACGGATCGGAGGTCGCGATCATCGGCATGTCCTGCCGGTTTCCGGGGGCGCCGGGCGTCGACGCCTTCTGGGAGAACCTCCGCGGAGGGGTCGAGTCCATCACCTTCCTGCGCGACGACGAGATCGAGGTCTCGAACCTCGAGCCCTCCGCCGTGGGCAGCCCGAGCTACGTCAAGGCGGCCTCGGTCCTCGAAGGGGTGGAGCTGTTCGACGCCGGCTTCTTCGGCGTCACTCCGAAGGAAGCCCTGGTGATGGATCCGCAGCACCGCCTGTTCCTCGAGTGCGCCTGGGAGGCGCTGGAGCACGCGGGCCACGAGCCCGACGCCTTCCCGGGCCCCGTCGGGGTCTTCGCCGGCGCACGCACCGACACCTACCTCCTGAACCTGTTCGCCGACCGCAGGCGCTTCGAGAGCCTGGGCGCCTTCCAGGTGGGTCTCGGCAACGACCTCGGCTTCCTCAGCACGCGGGTCTCCCACAAGCTCGACCTCAAGGGGCCGAGCTGCTCGGTCCACACCGCCTGCTCGACCGCTCTGGTGGCGGTCCACCTGGCGAGCCAGAGCCTGCTGACCGGCGAGTGCGACCTGGCTCTGGCCGGAGGCGTTGCGGTGAACGTGCCGCAGCGCACCGGCTACCTCTATCAGCCGGGGGGCATCGCCTCCCCCGACGGGCACTGCCGCACGTTCGACGCCAAGGCGGCGGGAACCATCTTCGGCAGCGGCGTAGGCGTCGTGGTGCTCCGGCGGCTGGTGGACGCCGAGGAGGACGGCGACCTCATCCACGCCGTGATCAAGGGCTCGTTCGTCAACAACGACGGCTCCTCCAAGGCCAGCTTCACGGCGCCGAGCGTTCGCGGGCAGGCCGAGGCCATCTCCGAGGCCCTCGCCGCCGGCGAGGTGGATCCGGCATCGGTCTCCTACGTGGAGGCCCACGGCACGGCGACGGAGCTCGGCGACGCCATCGAGATCCGCGCGCTGCGCAGAGCCTTCGGCCTCGACGGCCGAGAGGGCTACCGCTGCGCCATCGGCTCGGTCAAGACCAATTTCGGCCACCTCGACGCCGCGGCGGGCATCGCCGGGCTGATCAAGACCGCCCTGATGCTCGAGCACCGGGAGCTCGTTCCGAGCCTGCACTTCGTCACTCCCAACCCGCGGATCGAGTTCGACGGCGGCCCCTTCTACGTCAACACCGAGAACGCCGAGTGGCGCAACGGCGAGGGCCCGCGGCGGGCGGGAGTGAGCTCCTTCGGCGTCGGGGGCACCAACGTCCACGTGGTTCTCGAGGAAGCCCCGGAGCGGCCGCCGTCGGAGGGCTCGCGCCCGTGCGCGCTCCTGACGCTGTCGGCGAGGAGCAGCGAGGCCCTCGACAGGGCGACCGCCGACCTCCACGCCTTTCTGGAGGCGAATCCGGGGGCACTTCTCGCCGACGTCGCGTACACGTTGGCGGTAGGCCGCAAGGGCTTCACCCACCGGCGGACCCTGGCCTCCAGGGACCTGGCGGCGGCGGCCGAGGCCCTGGAGGCCTCCGATCGCCGGCGGGTCTTCACCGACCAGTGGGAAGGTGGCGAGCCCTCCGTCTGCTTCCTGTTCCCGGGACAGGGCGCCCAGTACGTGGGCATGGCCGGCGAGCTGTACCGGCACGAGGAGAGCTTCCGGGAGGACCTGGAGCTGTGCTGCGAGATCCTCCGGCCGCATCTCGACCTCGACCTGCGGGCGGTCCTCTACCCGGACCCGTCGGACGCCGAGGCGGCCGGCGAGCGGCTGGCCCGGACCGCCGTCGCCCAGGCAGCCCTGTTCGTCGTGGAGTACGCGCTGGCGCGGCTCTGGATGCGCTGGGGCGTTCGGCCGAGCGCCTTTCTCGGCCACAGCGTCGGCGAGTTCGTGGCGGCCTGCCTGGCCGGCGTCTTCTCCCTGGAGGAGGGGCTCACCCTGGTGGCGGAGCGCGGCCGCATGATGGACCGGCTGCCGGAGGGCGCCATGCTGGCGGTACCCCTGGGCGAGGCGGACCTCGCGCCGTTGCTCGTACCGGATCTCGAACTGGCGGCGGTCAACGGCCCGACGATGTGCGTGGCTTCGGGCACGGTCGAGGCCGTGGCGCGGCTGGAGGAGGCGCTGGCGAGCCGGCGCCTGCCCAGCCGCCGACTGGCGACCTCCCACGCCTTCCACTCGGCGCTGGTGGAGCCGGTGGTCGAGACGTTCACGGCGCGGGTGGCGGAGATCGGCCTCCAGGCGCCGGAGATGCGCTACGTCTCCAGTGTCACCGGTACCTGGGCCACCGCCGGCCAGGCCACCGACCCGGCGTACTGGGGGCGCCAGCTCCGGCACACGGTGCGCTTCTCCCAGGGCGTCGGGACGCTCCTCCAGGACGGCGTCCAGGTTCTGTTGGAGGTGGGGCCCGGCCGGGCCCTCGGACAGCTCGCGAAGCGGGACCCGGCGCTCGCCTCTGGGCACACCATTCTGGCCTCCCTCGGCGACGAGCGGGACGCGGGCCGGGAGACCGAGCCGCTGCTGCGGGCGCTGGGCCGCCTCTGGAACGTGGGGGTGGCGGTCGACTGGCACGCCTTCTACGCCGGGGAGCGGCGCCAGCGGCTGCCCTTGCCGACCTACCCCTTCGAGCGTCGGCGCTTCTGGGTCGAGGCGCGCGAGCCCGATCCGTCCGAGGTCGGGGCCGCCACGGGCAAGCGGAGAAACCTCGCGGAGTGGTTCCACCTCCCGTCGTGGCGGCGGACGATGGCGCCCCGTGCGCCCGGCGCCGAAGAGCTCTCCGAGGAGCCGCGTTGCTGGTGGCTGCTCCTGGACGACGAGGGCGTCGGCGAGGCCCTGGCCGCCCGCCTCCGCGAAGGGGGGCAGGAGGTGGTCGCCGTCTCCATGGGGGAGGGTTTCGAGCCGCTCGGCGAGGGCGCCTTCCGGGTGTCCCCCGACCGGAGCGAGGATCTCGAGCTGCTGGTGGAGTCCCTGCGCCCGGCGCAGCAGTCCCCGGCGGTGGTCGTCCATCTCTGGAGCCTCACCCCCGCCGGCGAGGCGCGGGAGGGCGAGGCGCGCCTCGACGAAGAGCTCCGCCGGGGCCTCCATAGCCTCTTTCCCCTGGCTCGTGCCCTGCGGCGCCTGCCGCCGGGCGCGGCAACCGACCTCTGGGTGGTTTCGGACGGCTTGCAGGCGGTGGAGAGCCGGGACCGGACCATCCCCGAGAAGGCGACCCTCCTGGGCGCGGCGAAGGTGATGCCCCAGGAGATCGAGAGCCTGACCTGCAGGGTTCTCGACACGGACGCGGGCGCGGCGGACGGCGCAGGGGCCGGCCGCCTGGCGGAGCGGATCCTCGCCGAGGTCTGGGGAGCGAGCCCCGACGCGGAGATCGCCCTCCGCGGACCGCAGCGATGGGTGCGTGCCTTCGAGCCGGCGCGCCTGGAAGGGGACGCCCCGCCGCGCAGAGCGCTGCGCACGGGCGGTGTCTACCTGATCACCGGCGGTCTCGGCGGCGTTGGGATCCGTCTCGCAAGGTACCTGGCGGAGACGTTCCAGGCGAAGCTGGTCCTCACCGGCCGCTCGGAGCTTCCCCCGGCGGAGCGCTGGGACGCCTGGTTGGAGGCCCACGACCCGGACGACGAGCTCGCCGTGAAGATCCGGCGGGTCCGGGAGCTCGAGGAGGCGGGCGCGGAGATCCTGGTGCTGGCCGCCGACGCGGCGGACGAGGACCAGATGCGGGCCGTGCTGCGCGAGGCGGAGGCCCGCTTCGGGCGGCTCGATGGCGTGCTGCACGCCGCGGGGACCACGGGCGGCGATTCCCTCTACCGGCCCATGGCCGAGATGGGGCGCGAGGAGGCCGGCGAGCAGTTCCGCTCCAAGGTCCACGGCGTGTACGTGCTCGAGCGCATCCTGGAGGGCCGGGCGCCCGACTTCTGCCTCCTGTTCTCGTCGATGGCCGCGGTCCTGGGCGGCATCGGGTACGCCGCCTACAGCGCCGCCAACGGCTTCATGGACGCCTTCGCCCTCGGCCGGCGGGACCGGGAGGGCCCGGCGTGGCTCAGCGCCGACTGGGATCCCTGGCCCGAGGAGACCAAGAAGCTCGCCGGGGTCCGGACCAGCGTCGATCGCTACGCCATGAGCGAGGACGAGGCCGCCGAGGCGTTTCGGCGGGTGGTGTGTCTCGCCGAGCCGGGCCAGGTCGTGGTGGCGACGGGCGACCTGCCGACGCGTTGGGACCTGTGGATCCGCCGCCAGTTCGCAGCGGAGGAGGAGGGCGACCTCGCGGCGGGCGAGGATCGCTCCAGCCAGGCGCGGCCGGAGATGAAGACCGCCTTCGTCGCGCCGCGCGACGAGCTCGAGCGGAGCATCGCGGTCATCTGGCAGGGCGTGCTCGGGATCCGCGAGGTCGGTGTCGAGGACAACTTCTTCGACCTCGGAGGGCACTCGCTGCTCATGATCACGGTTCAGGGCAAGCTGCGGGAGCTCATCCAGGTCGACCTGCCCATGGTCGACCTGTTCAAGTACCCGACGATCGCCGCCCTGGCGGAGGCGCTGCGGCGGGACCGGGGCGACGTCCTCCTGTTCCAGCAGATCGACGACCGGGCGCGGCGCCAGGCCGAGGCGATCAACCGCCAGCGGCCGGGGCGGACCGGGGGCAGCGCCGAGCCGGGGGCCAGCGCCCCGGAGGCCGCGGACGCCGAGGGCGGCCGGGAGGCGATCCTCGAGGCGCTGGGCGAGATCGTCGGTGGCGGACCGTCGGGCGACGGGTGGGGGCTCGGTGACGACCGTGAGGGACATCTCGCCGACGAGGACCTGGCGGCGTTCGCCGGCGAGCTGGTGAGCTCCTTGGAGCCCGTCGCGGAGAGCGTCCTCTACTACCCGCATCCCTTCAACCGGGGCGGGTTCGTCGTCGTCCTCCCGGACGAAGGGGTGGACCTCCTGGAGCGCCTGGTGTCCGCCTACGCCGGGGCGCCCCCCGACGTCATGGTCACGGTCCTGCGCCGGTCCGAGCTGGCCGAGCTTTCGTACCCCGGCATGTTCGTCCCCACCGACGTCAACCCGAGGGTCCACCTGGCGCTCTGGCTCAAGCACAAGGGGAGCGTTTTGTTCGGCGCCGACCTCCGGGAGGAGATCCCCGAGCCCGAAACGGATCCCGGCCTGCTCCTGGAGGCTCACCTGGCCGGCTGCGCCCTCTCCCTGCGCTCCGCCGTCCTCGAACGGCTGTTGGAAGGCAAGTACCTGGCCCTGGTACGCGAGCTGGACCGCCAGGCGAGATACCTGATGGCGACGGCGCTGCGGGCGCGCGACGAGTGGGACGTCGACCTGGAGACCCTGCCGGAGCGCTTCGCTCGGGTGTTCGCCGACGCGGCGCTCCGCGACGCCTTCGCCGGCGTCGCCGCCGTCCGGGAGCGGATGGAGAGCTCGCCGGACGCCGAGTCCCGTGACCTCGCCCTCGAAGCGGTCTGGTCGGTGGATCGCTTCGTGCGGCGGTTGAGGAGCCAGGCCCGATGACGGTCACGATCGCGGACTACGACGTCGCCCTGGAGCGCTTCCTGGAAACCCTGGGCCGGATCGGGGCCGGCCTCCAGAGCGTCGTCCTCCACGGCTCCATGGCGTGCGGCACGGTCAAGCCGGGCTGGAGCGACGTGATGGACGCCCACGTGGTCCTGGGCGACGAGGTGTTCGAGGATCGGGAGACCTACCTCGCCGCCCTGGCGGTGATGCTGGACGCCTGCCAGGAGCTGGAGGCCTCCGGCCTCCCCTTCCACCCCTTCGGCTACCTGAGCCGGGACGAGCTCTCCGCCCTCCACCTCTCGCCGTTCTACACCTTCCCCTTCGAGCCGTACTCGCGGACGGCGTTCGGCGAGGACCTGCTCTCGGAGATCCGCCAGGGGCCGGCGAGCCGCGAGCTCGCCCGTACCTACTTCTTCGAGGCGCGTCATGCGGCCCACTTCCATCTCGCCAGGTTCCTGGGGAAGCCGGAGCTCACCGACGCCGAGCGCGCGCAGCTCATCACCGTCCTGCTCTCGATCAACAAGTCCCTGGTCATGGCCTGTGCGGCGCTGGGCGTCGACCTCGTCGACATCCGGAAGCTCGACATCGTGGCGCAGCTCGAGACTCTGGTCCCCGGGCTCGACGCCTCGGTCATCGGCCGGATCGAGGACCTGCGGGGCGCCCTGGAGGTGGCCCCGGAGACCGCGCGACCCGCCCGGAAGGCGCGGGGGAGCCTGAGCGAGGAGGGAGCGAGGCGCAGCGAAGAGGCCCGGGAGGTCGCCTGGCAGGCCCTGCGCTTCGTCGAGGCGCTCCACGACGAGATCGTCCGCCGCCGACGCGACGAGGCGACGGTCTGCTCCGAGGCCGTGCCCGCGGCTCCCACCCACGGCGGACAGATGCGCGAGGGGAAGGGCTGAGACGATGCGCGCCTCGCCACAGGGCGGCGGCCGGGAGACGGGGGCCGGGAGGCGCTCACCGGAGCGGCCTCTTCACGTGATGGCCCTGTCCCTCGAGTACACGCCCAAGCTCAGCGGCGGCATGGGCACCCAGGTCTACGAGCTCTCGCGGGGCCTCGCCGGCGCCGGCCACCGGGTCTCCGTGCTGGCCTACACGTCGGGAGAGCCGCAGGAGCTGCGACGGCCCAACGAGACCGTGCACCTGATCTCTCCCTCCGTCGGCGCCGGCTCGACCCGCGCGCGCCCGTCCATGGCCGAGGGGATCCTGGAGTTCAACGAGGCGCTGATCGCTCGCGCCGCTCCCCTCATCGACGAGGCGCGGCAGCGCCCCGACGTCCTCCACTTCCACAACTGGGCGACCTATCCCGCGGCGAAGGCCTTGGGAGAGCGCTTCGGCATCCCCGGCTTCGGCACCGTCCACTTCATCTCGGAGCCCATCGAGCGATGGTGGGGCCAGACCCCCGACCCCGAGATCGTGGAGCAGGAGCGTCGGATGTTCGCCGAGGCGAAGGCCCTGGTGGCGGTGAGCCACTCCCTGCGCTCGGTCGTGCGCTCGGCGTACGCCCTGAACGGCGCCTCCTTCGGCGTCGTGCACAACGGCCTGGATCCGACGCCGTTCGCCTCCCTCGCCGGTCGCGGGGCCGATCGGGAGCGGCTGCGCCGGGCGGTCGCGGCGGCCGACGAGAAGCTCGTCCTCTTCGCCGGGCGCCTCAACCTGCAGAAGGGTGTTCCGGCGCTCCTGGCGTCGGCGGCCCGGGTGCTCGAAGAGTACCCGAGGGCCCGCTACCTGATGGTGGGGGAGCCCGACTCCCGCGACTTCGGCGCCACCCTCGAGCGGACCCTGGACGAGCTTCCCGTCCTGCGGCGGCGCGTGACGTGGATGGGCAAGCTGCCGCGCCGGCAGCTCGCCGCCCTCTACCAGGTCGCCGACCTGGCAGTGGTCCCCTCGATCTACGAGCCGTTCGGGTACGCGGCGATCGAGGCGATGGCGGCGGCGGTGCCCCTCGTGGCGAGCCGCGTGGGCGGGCTGGCGGAGATCGTGGAGGACGGTGTCAGCGGGCTGCTGGTGCCCGTCGAGGAACCGCCCTCCGCGGCGCACACCGTGGACGTCGATGCCCTCGCCGCGGCGCAGCTCGAGCTGCTTCGCGACGCGGGACGGGCCCAGGAGGTGGGCCGGGCGGCACGGCGGCGGGCAATCCAGGACTTTTCTGTCGAGCGCATGGTCGCCTCGACGACGGAGGCCTATCTCGATGCAGTCGCATGAGGAGATCGAGGCGCGGCAGGCACCGATCGGCTTTCGAACTGACCACGAGCCAGGCAATGACGGAAGGTGAGCAATGAGCACGGGCAAGACCGAGAATCCCATCGAGAGCATCGCGATCGTCGGCATGAGCGGGAGGTTCCCCGGAGCGGCGGACGTCGACGAGTTTTGGCAGAACCTCCAGGCCGGCAAGGAGTCGATCGAGATGCTCTCGGACGACGAGCTGCGGAGCCAGGGCATCCCCGACTCGGTGCTCGCCAAGCCCAACTACGTCAAGGCGCGCTCCGCGGTCGACGGCATGGAGCTGTTCGACGCCTCCTTCTTCGGCTTCAACCCGAACGAAGCGAGGATTCTCGATCCCCAGCACCGCCTGTTCCTGGAGTGCGCCTGGGCGGCGCTGGAGAACGCGGGGTACGACGTCGAGACCTACCCCGGCACGGTCGGGGTGTTCGGCTGCGCCAGCTCCAGCAACTACTTCCTCTACAACCTCTTCCCGAACCGTGAGGTGAGGGACCTGGTGGGGGCCTTTCAGCTCGCCATCGGAAACGACCGGGAGTTCCTGCCCACCCGGGTCTCCTACAAGCTGAACCTGAAGGGCCCGAGCGTCAACGTCCAGACCGCCTGCTCGAGCTCGCTGGTGGCGGTCCATCTGGCTTGCCAGAGCCTGCTCAACTATCAGAGCGACATGTGCCTGGCCGGCGGGGTCTCCATCCGGAGCGCCGTCGGCGGCTACTACTTCACCGAGGGGGGCATCCTGTCGCCCGACGGTCACTGCCGAGCCTTCGACGCGCGGGCCCACGGGACCATCTTCGGCAGCGGTCTGGGAATCGTCGTCCTCAAGCGTCTGCGCGACGCCCTCGATGACGGGGACGAGATCTACGCGGTGATCCGGGGCTCCGCGGTGAACAACGACGGCTCGGACAAGGTGGGCTACACGGCTCCGGGAGTCGAGGGCCAGACCCGCGTCATCGCCGAGGCGCAGGCCATCGCCGGCGTCGACCCGGACACGATCGACTACGTGGAGGCCCACGGCACGGCCACGGCGCTGGGCGACCCGATCGAGGTGGCGGCCCTCACCCAGGTGTTCCACCGCGGCACGTCGCGGCGGAACTATTGCGGGATCGGCTCGGTCAAGAGCAACGTCGGGCACCTCGACGCCGCGGCCGGCGTCACCGGCCTGATCAAGACGGCGCTCATGGTCAAGCACGGAAAGCAGGTGCCGAGCCTCCATTACCGGGAGCCGAACCCCCAGATCGACTTCGCGAGCAGCCCGTTCTTCGTCGGCACCGAGCTCCGCGACTGGCAGGTCGAGAAGAGACCACGGCGGGCCGGTGTGAGCTCCTTCGGGATCGGCGGCACCAACGCCCACCTCATCCTGGAGAGCGTCGCCCCCCGGGAGGCCGCGACTCCGTCGGTCGCGCCGCATCTGCTCTTCCTCTCGGCGCGCACCGCCAGCGCCCTCGAAACCGCCACGGCGAATCTCGCCCAGCACCTGAAGCTCCACCCGGAGGTCGATCTCGGCGACGTCGCCCACACCCTGCACGTCGGCCGCGCCGCTTTCGACCACCGCCGGATGCTGGTCTGCACCGACGTCGACGACGCCGTCACGGCTCTGGAGACGGCTAGCCCCCGGCGCCTGAGGACCGC
Organism: uncultured Thermoanaerobaculia bacterium; assembly: GCA_964539125.1. Classification (GTDB taxonomy): domain Bacteria; phylum Acidobacteriota; class Thermoanaerobaculia; order Multivoradales; family DATKCC01; genus CAVUBL01. Next base: position 25,600 of record CAZIIB010000002.1, read on the forward strand.
CGTCCACGAGCCCGCGCCGCGCAACGTGGTCTTCATGTTCCCGGGCCAGGGCGCCCAGTACCCGGGGATGGGCGCCGGCCTGTACGACGGCGAGCCGGTCTTCCGCCGTCACCTGGACGCCTGCCTCGAGGTGCTGGAGGCGCGTGCCGAGCTCGACCTGCGCCCGGTTCTCTATCCCGCCGGCGAGCCGTCGGAAGAGGAGAAGGCCACGCTCTCCGAGACGGGGTTCGCCCAGCCGGCGCTCTTCGCGGTGGAGTACGCGCTGGCCAGGCTCTGGATGGAGTGGGGAGTCTCTCCGGAGGCGCTGATCGGCCACAGCATCGGGGAGTACGTGGCGGCCTGCCTGGCGGGAGTCTTCTCCCTCGAGGACGCTCTGGCGCTGGTGGCGCGGCGGGGGCGCCTGATGCAGGACCTCCCCGGCGGTTCCATGCTGTCGGTCCCGCTGAGCGCCGAGGAGCTGTCGGGGCGCCTGGGAGAGGACCTGGCCCTCGCGGCGGTCAACGGACCCTCGGTCTGCGCCGTGTCCGGGACCCCGGAGGCGATCGCCGGCCTGGAGGCCCGGCTCGCCGAGGAGCAGGTGGCCTTCCGGCGTCTCCACACCTCCCACGCCTTCCATTCCGCCATGATGGATCCCATCCTCGACGAGTTCACCGAGGCGGTGGAGGCGGTCGAGCGCCGGCCGCCGCAGATCCGCTTCCTGTCCAACGTCAGCGGTACCTGGATCACCGACGCCGAGGCGACCGATCCGCGCTACTGGGCCCGGCACCTGCGGGAGACCGTGCGGTTCTCGGACGGCGTGCGGGAGCTCCTGAAGGACCCGTCGCGGGTCTACCTGGAGGTCGGTCCGGGGCGGGCCCTCTCCGCCCTGACCCGGCAGCACCGCGAGGGACCGGCGACGAAGCTGGTGCTCTCGTCCTTGCGGCCGGCGAACGAGCTGCGCCCGGACGCCGAGGTGCTCCTCGACGCCCGGGGTCAGCTCTGGCTGGCCGGCGTCGAGGAGGCCCCCGGAACGCTCCATGCCGGCGAGGGCACCCGCCGGGTGCCGTTGCCGAGCTATCCCTTCGAGCGGCGGCGCTACTGGATCGAGGCGGGCGCCGCCACGGAGGCGAAGGACGAGGCGCCGGCGGGCAGGATCCAGGACCTCTCCGACTGGTTCTTCCTACCCTCCTGGAAGCGCTCCACGCCCCTGGCGGTCGCCGACGGGTCGAGCCCGGAAGCCTCCTGGCTGGTCTTCTCCGACGACTGCGGCCTGGGAGACGCCCTGGACGGGAGGCTCCGGGAAGCCGGAGAGGAGGTCTTCTCCGTCCGCGCCGGCACCGGCTACGGCGAGGCGAAGGACGGCACCTTCACCGTCGCCCCGGGGAGTCGCGCCGACTACGTCGACCTGCTTCGCGGACTCGAAGGCCGGCGCACCAAGCCCCTCAACGTGGTCCACCTGTGGAGCGTCACCGGTGAGGCGAAGAACGACCTGGGCGAGCTCGACGAGGTCCAGGGAGCGGGCTTCGACAGCCTGCTCTGCCTGGTGCAGGCCGTGGGCGAGGCGCTTCCGGACGAAGAGGTCCACCTGGGCGTGGTCTCCAACGATCTCCACGCGGTGCTGGACGGAGACCGGCTCAGCCCGGCGAAGGCGACGCTGCTCGGCCCCGCCAGGATCGCGCCGGCGGAGTACCCCAACCTGAGCTGCAGCTCCATCGACGTGGTCCTGCCGGGCTCCGCCGAGGGTCTCGCCGATCTCGCCGGCTCCCTGGTGGCGGAGCTCGGGGCGCGGCGCCGCGAGCCGGTGGTGGCGTACCGCGGCGGCTACCGGTGGATCCAGACCTTCGACGCGGTCCGCCTCGAGGCCGGTGACGGGGAGGCGCGGCGGTTGCGAGATCGCGGCGTGTACCTGATCACCGGCGGTCTGGGAGGGGTCGGCCTGACCCTGGCGCGCCACCTGGCGGAAGCGGTGCGGGCGCGGCTCGTCCTGGTCTCGCGCTCGGCCCTGCCGGCGCGGGAGGAGTGGAAGGGGTGGCTGGAGTCGCATCCCGAGGCCGACGAGACGAGTCGGCGGATCCTGGAGATCCAGCGCCTGGAGGAGGCCGGCGCCGAGGTGTGGGTGGCGTCGGCCGACGTCGCGCACCGGGAAGAGATGGAAGAGGTGGTGCGGCGGGCGGTCGAGCGGTTCGGGGCGATCCACGGCGTCATCCACGCCGCCGGGCTGCCGGGGGGCGGCCTGATCCAGCTCAAGACTCGGGAGACGGCGGCCGAAGTCCTCGCGCCGAAGGTGCGGGGCAGCCTGGTGCTCGACTCGGTGCTCCGCGGCCGGGACCTGGACTTCTTCGTCCTCTGCTCCTCGCTGGCTTCGATCCTCGGCGGCGTCGGAAAGGTGGACTACTGCGGGGCCAACGCGTTCCTCGACGCCTTCGCGCACCTCCGGTCGGAGCGCGACGGCGGCGGACCCACCGTCTCCATCTGCTGGGACACCTGGGGGGAGGTGGGCATGGCCGTCAAGGCGGTGGAGGCCTTCGGCTCGCCGCACGCCGCCGGGAACGGGTCCGGCACCGGGCCGTCCGGAGCGTCCGTCCCGGCGCAGGCGGGCGAGGCGGCCGAGCATCCCCTCTTCGACCGCGTTCGGCGGAGCGGCGACGAGGAGGTCTACTCGACGGAGATGAGCGCCGACCGGCAGTGGGTGGTGGGCGAGCACCTGATCGGCGGCCGTCCGACCCTCGTCGGGACCGCCTACCTGGAGATGGCCCGGGCGGCCTTCGAACGACGGGCTTCGGGCGCTCCGGTGCGCATCGAGGACGTGCTCTTCGTGTCGCCCTTGAGCCTGGAGGCCGAAGGGGCAAGGGAGGTGGAGACCGTCCTCCAGGAGAGCTCGGACGGCGTCTCGTTCGTCGTCCAGAGCCGGCCTCTGGGGGGCGGCGACGGCGCCCGGCCCTGGCAGGAGCACGCCCGCGGGCGGCTCGCCCCACTCTCCGCGGAGGCGGCGGAGGCGGTCGACCTGCAGAAGCTCCTGGCGCGCTGCGACTCGGAGGTCATCTCGCCGTCGCGCTCCGGCTCGGGTGGCTCCGAGCCGGCCGCGGACGCCAAGCCCGCGGAGATGAGCTTCGGTCCGCGCTGGAAGAGCCTCCAGAAGATCTACATCGGGGAGAACGAGGCGGTGGCTCTCCTGGAGCTCCCTGCCGAGTTCGCGGACGACCTGGGCGCCTTCGGTCTCCACCCGGCGCTCCTCGATCTCGCAACCAGCTTCGCCATTGCGCGCCTGGGCGGCGGCGGCCTCTACCTGCCCTTCGCCTACCAGGCGGTGGACGTCCGCCGGCCCATGACCGGGCGCTCGTACAGCCACGTGAGATTCGCGGCGGACGGTTCCGGCGGCGCCAAGGAAGCGGTGACCCTCGACATCTCGGTGCTCGACGAGGAGGGCAACGTCCTGGTGGAGGTCGCCGGCTTCACCATGAAGCGGGTGAGCGAGAAGCTGCTCCAGGCGCTGGCGGCGCGGGGCGGCCGGGGCGTCGCGCCGGACGAGCATGAGCCCGCCGCACCGGCTGCGGCGAAGGGGCGATCGGTGCCGACTCTCCGGGACGCGATCCGCCCGCAGGAGGGGGTGGAAGCCTTCCGGCGCATCCTCTCCCGCGACGGCCTACGCCAGGTGATCGTCTCCACCCTGCCCTTCCGGCCTCGGGTGGAGAGGGCGCGCACCGCCAGCTCCGCCAAGCTCGTGGAGGAGATGGAGGAGCGCAGCCAGGCGGCTCCGCCGACCCACGCCCGGCCGAGCGTCAAGACCGAGCTGGTCGCGCCCCGCAACGAGCTGGAGGAGCAGATCGCGGCCATCTGGCAGCGGGTGCTGGGGATCGAGCAGATCGGCGTCAACGACGACTTCATCGAGCTCGGCGGGCACTCGCTGCTGGCGATCCAGATCATGTCGCAGATGCGGGAGGCCTTCCAGGTCAACCTGCAGCCCGACACCATCCTGAACTCGCCCACGGTGGCCACCCTGGCCGAGGCGATCCTCCAGGCTCTCGCCGAGGCCGCGGACAGCGAGCTCATCGGAGAGCTCCTCGACGAAGTCGAAGGGCTGTCCGACGACGAGGCCGGCGCGATGTCGACCGCGGACACCGTTTGATTCACCGAGACCCTGCCGACGGAAACGGGAGACGACCGATGACCAACATCGCCGAACGTATCGCCAACCTGCCGCCGGAGAAGCGCACTCTTCTCCTGGAGCGGCTGCGCCGCCAGGGGGTCGTCAAGGGGAGTGGGGAGGCGGCGCCTGCGCCCGACCCCACCCGGAGGCCGTTCGATCCGGAACGGGACGGGAACTTCCATCTCGAGGTCACCCAGCCGGGAGTCCTCGAGAGTCTGCGGCCGCGGGTCTGCCCGCGCCGGACCGTGGGTCCCGGACAGGTGCTGATCGAGGTCTCGGCGGCGAGCATGAACTTCCGGGACGTGCTGATCGCCCTGGGGATGTACCCGACGCCACCCGGGATCAAACCGGTGATGGGGAGCGACTGCGCCGGCACCATCGTCGCGCTGGGCGAGGGCGTCGAAGGGCTGCGCGAGGGCGACGAGGTCCTGGCCCTGACCTCGGACAGCCTCAGCGCCATCGCCGCCGCCTCGGCGGTGACGGTGGCGAAGAAGCCGGCCGCGATGACCTTCCAGGAGGCGGCATCGATCCCCACGGTCTTCCTGACGGTCTACTATTCCCTCCAGGTCCTCGCCCGCCTGGCGCAAGGAGAGCGTCTCCTGGTGCACTCGGCGGCCGGCGGCGTGGGACTGACCGCGCTGCAGCACGCCCGCTGGCGTGAGGCCGAGGTCTTCGCCACCGTCGGCACCCAGGAAAAGCGGGACCTCCTCCGCTCCATGGGGGTGGAGCACATCATGAACTCCCGGTCCCTCGACTTCGCCGACGAGATCCTGGAGATGACCGGCGGCGAAGGCGTGGACGTCGTGCTGAACTCCCTGGCGGGGGAGGCGATCCCCCGGGGCATCGGGCTCCTGCGGCCCCTCGGCCGGTTCATCGAGCTGGGCAAGCGCGACATCTACGAGGACAAGAAGATCGGTCTGCGGCCGTTCCACAAGGGCCTGTCCTTCTTCGCCATCGAGCTGAGCCCCCTGGCCGCCAAGAGGCCCGAGCTGTTCCGTTCCCTCTGGCGCGAGGTCCTGGACCTCTTCGCCGAGGGTGTCTTCACGCCTCTGCCCAGCACCGTCTACTCCATCAACGACGCCGCGGACGCCTTCAAGTTCATGTCCCAGGGGATCCACATCGGCAAGATCGTCATCGACATGAAGCCCGGCGAGGTCCTCGTGGAGGCCTGAGGCGAGCACCGGAGCTACGCCATGAGCGACCGCATCGAGAGCGTCTTCATCGGCACGGCCGGGCTCGCGTTGGCGGCGTTCGTCGCCCTCTACCTGGCGATCGCGCGGAGCGCGGCGGCCTCCGAGCCGGCGGCCCGCGATCGCCTCGTGCGACTGGTCGCCCTCGCCATCGCGGTAGAGGCCCTGCACTTCGTCGAAGAGCTGACGACCGGCTTCCAGCGCCAGTTTCCCCACTTCCTGGGGCTCACCGACTGGACGACCGGCTTCTTCGTCACCTTCAACGTCGCGTGGTTCCTCGTCTGGATCGTGTCCGCGTTCGCTCTGCGGCCGAACTACGCCTGGGCCTATTTCCCGATCTGGTTCCTGGGGATCGGGATGCTGGTCAACGGCATCGTCCATCCGTTCCTGGCGCTGGCGAGCGGGCGGTACTTCCCGGGCCTCCTGACCTCCCCCTTCGCCGGGGTGCTGGGAGCGATCCTCCTGCGGCGGCTGTGGGTGCTGACCCAGGCCCGGTGGTGGTAGGAGGGGCGCGTGCGCCGAGGCGACGGAGCGGAGGCGACGGCCCGGTCACCGTGGGGCCTCCTGGCAGATCGCGGGTCCCGGACCTTCGTCTCGCTCTGGGCGGCCCAGGTCGTCTCCCAGCTCGGCTCGGGCCTCTCCGGCTTCGCCCTGGGCGTCTGGATCTACCAGGACACCGGCTCGGTGACGCAGTTCGCCGCCATGACGCTGTCGCTGATGCTTCCGGGCGTCCTCGCCACGCCGCTGGCCGGCATGTTCAGCGACCGGTGGGATCGCCGCCGAACGGTCATCGTCTGTGAGGCGACCAGGTCCCTGGGCACGTTGGCCATCGCGGTCCTGCTCCTCACCGGGACGTTCAACCTGTGGAATCTCTGCCTGACGCTGGCCCTGAGCTCCACCTTCACCGCCTTCAAGGAGGTGGCGGCCAATGCCATGGTGGTGATGCTCATCCCGAAGGAGCAGTTCGGGCGGGCGAGCGGCCTGCTCCAGGCGGGGCGCCCCGCGACCCGCATCCTCTCGCCCATGATCGCGGCGGTCCTCCTGGTGTGGATCGGGATCGTGGGCGTCGTCCTCATCGACTTCGTCACCTTCCTGGCGCCCATCGCGGTCCTTCTGTTCGCCGACGTCCCGGCCCCCCCGGCGAGCGACGAGGGAGCGGTGGGAAAGGGATCCGCCTGGCGCGAGCTGATCACGGGCTGGACGTTCATCCGCAGCCGCCGAGGCGTCCTGGCTCTCCTCGGGTACTTCGCCATCCTCGATCTCACCATGGGTTTCGCCTACGCCCTCTATCGCCCGATGCTCCTGAGCTTCACCTCGGTGGAGGTGGTGGGCACCGTGAGCTCCGTGGGGGCGAGCGGGGTGCTCCTCGGCAGCATCGTCCTGGTGGCGTGGGGCGGGCCGCAGCGGCGGGTGCCGGCGATTCTCTTCTTCGGGGTGCTCTATGGCCTGGGGCTGATCGCCATCGGGCTGCGGCCCTCGGCGTGGCTCGTGGGGAGCGCGCTGTTCGTGCTGATCTTCGGCATCCCCTTGAGCCGGGGGTTCATCCGGATCATCTGGATGCGCAAGACCCCGGCGGATCTCCAGGGCCGCGTGTTCGCGGTCTGGACCGTCATCTCGCGTGTGACGCTCCTCCTCGCCTTCGCCCTGTCCGGGCCGCTTGCGGACCGGGTGTTCGAGCCGCTCCTCGTCGCGGGAGGCCCGCTGGCGGCGACGGTGGGACGGTGGATCGGCGTCGGGCCGGGCCGGGGCATGGGCCTCATGTACATCGGTCTCGGGGTGATCTCCCTGGTGGCGACCGGCCTCGCCTCCCTCCACCGCGGCCTGCGCCGACTGGAAGAGGATCTGCCCGACGCCATCGAGGATGCGGCCCCGCCGGACTCCGGCCTCCCGATCTCGGGGCGGGTGGCGACCCCCCAGTGACCCGGGCGGTCCGCGATCGGCGGAGATCGGGCGTGGCGTGATGGCAGGGAGCGAGGAGATCGGGACGTCCGAGGCGCTGCCCGCGCGCCGGTTCCGCATCTACAACGTCGGCATCGCCAAGACCGGCACCACCTCCATCGCCGGCATCTTCGGGCGTTACAGGTCGGCGCACGAGTACATGTTCCAGGAGACGGTGGAGCGGATCTCGGCCTGGCACCGAGGCGAGATCTCGGACGAGGACCTCCGGGAGCACGTGCTGCGGCGGGACCGGGAGGGCAACCTCGAGCTCGACTCCGCGAGCTTCAACCACCACTTCCTCCCCATCCTCGTCGAGGAGTTCCCGGACAGCAAGTTCATCTTCACCGTGCGCGACTGCTTCTCCTGGCTCGACTCCATCGTCGCCATGGGTCTCCAGGCCGGAAGCGGGGTGCCCGACTGGATGGTCGAGTACGGCCGGTTTCTGGCGAGCGACAGGGTGGGACGGTCTTCGATCGCCGCCCCGTTCGACATCCTCAAGGCCCTGCCCGACCTGGTGGACGGCCTGTTTCGCTACTGGAGCGAGATGAACGGGAGGGTGCTCGCGCTGCTTCCGGAAGGCCGGTCGCTGATCGTGCGCACGGACGAGCTCTCGAGCTCCCTGGATCGCCTGGCGCTGTTCGCCGGAGTGCCGCGCGACACGCTGGTGGGGCGGGCGAAGCACGAGAACCGGGCCACGGGACGGATCGACGTCTTGCCGAGCCTGGACCCGGCCCTGGTGGAGGAACGGTACGCCGCGCGTTGCCGGCCGCTGATGGAGCGTCTCTTCCCGGATCTCGCCTCCAGGCCCCGCCCGTCCTCCGGCCGGTCCCCGCTCCCGGAGACGACGGTTTGACGGCGCCGGCCGTCAGAACCTGGGCACGAACGCCCGCACCGTCATGTCGTTGAGCAACTCGTGCCAGGGGTGCTTCGGGTTGTCCTCCACCTTCCGGACCATCTCCCGCATCTCCGCGAGCACCGGCGGCTCGTCCTGGTCGTAGACGTCGCCCTGGAGGAGCTTGAGGACGTCGAGGCGGTAGCGGGGATCTTGCACGAAGAAGGTGAACAGGACGTTCAGCCGGTAGTAGAGCGAGATGAAGCTGTGCCAGTTGTCGGCGCCGCGGCGGATCGTCTGCTGGTACTCACCGTAGGTCTCCTGGCGGAAGTCCCCCGTCTCGAGGGCCCGCAGGACGTCCCTGTGGGCAAAACGCGAGCTGTTGAGGGCGATGCTCACCCCGGTGGAGAAGATCGGATCGACGAAGCGGGCGGCGTCGCCGATCATGAGCCAGCGGTCGCCGCAGATCTGGGTCATGGCGTAGCTGTAGTCGGCCTCGTGGGTGAAGGGCCGCACCTGGGTGGCCGCCCGGAGCCTCTCGGCCACCTCCGGTCGCGATTCCAGGGTCTTCCAGAAGAACTCCTCGCGCGACTGCCGGGACTTCGCAAAGCTCCCCCGCTGCGTGACCACGCCGATGCTGGTGAGCTCCTCGGAGATGGGGATCTGCCACGCCCAGGTGTTCGCCAGCGGCAGGAAGTGGATGAAGATGTAGTTGCGCATCAGCGGGGTCTTCGCCCAGGCGTCGCGGTCGTAGTCGCCGAACCAGGTGTGGATCGCGAACTGGTCGAACTCCTCGTCGCGGACGCGGAGCTTGAGCTGGTTGCCGAGGAGGGTGCGCCGGCCGCTGGCGTCGACGACGATCTGGGCGCTCAGCTTGGACTCCTTGCGTCCGAGGCCGAAGACGACCCGGGGCGGCGAGCCGTCGTCGAGCTCGACCTGCCGAACCCGCACTCCCTCGTAGACCTGCGCGCCGAAGCGGTGGGCGTGGAGAAGGAGCTCGTTGTCGAAGTCCGCCCGGTCGACGTGGTAGGTGTACTCCTGGTCCACGCCCGGCTGGGCTCGTTCGGCGAAGCGGACGGTGGCCTCGGTCTCCGGGTGGAGGTCCCGCTCGTCGTCGGACGCCCGGAACTCGAGGGTGTGGGAGCCGGACCGGTTGCCCGCCGTCCAGGCGGCGCCGAACTTCTTGGGGTAACTGCGTTCCTCCATCTTGTCGAGGAAGCCCAGGTCCTTGAAGACCCGCGTGGACGAGGGCACCAGAGATTCTCCGACGTGGGGCCGAGGGAAGATCTCCCCTTCGAGCACGACACAGTGGACACCGGCCTTGGCCAGGTAGGCGGCCATGCTGGCGCCGGCCGGGCCGCCGCCGAGGATCGCGACATCGGTGTGCGTTCTGTGCGGACTCATCTGCTGGGCGTCTCGTCCTTTGGGTCGCTCGCCGGACCTCGTCTCGAACCCTGGCTGAGCGTCGCGGGAGCCTCCAGGCAACCGGGCCGGGGCCTTCAAACTTCATAGTGCATGCGAAACAGATATTGTTGACAATAGACATGCTGACGCATATGCTTTTATGCGTGGAGTCGACACAGCGCCGGAGCTCGCCCGGTGACCTCCGGCGATGCCCGGAGAGCCGGCGGAGCGCGGCGGCCCTGGGAACTCGACGAATTCCTTCGAGGGCCGGGCCCGCCGCTACCTGCCGGCCCGGGCGGGCCCCGGGTGCTTCCGATCTTCCACGGCGTGTCCACCACCGAGAGGGTCCGCTCGGAGACCATCGGCTTTCCGACCCTTCGATTCAAGGAGCAACAGTCATGCCGATCCGCTTGCGTCGCTTCGCCGTTCCGGTGCTCGTGTTCGTCCTGCTCGCCGCGGCGATGGGGGCCCCGGCCACCCACGCCCAGGACACTGGGAGGGCGGACTTCTCCCGGTTCGTCACGCTCGGCGACAGCCTCGGGGCGGCCTTCTCGTCCGGTGGCCTGGTCCGCGGCGCCCAGAAGAACAGCGTCTCGGCGCTGATCGCCCGGCAGACGACGGGGCAGACGATCGAACAGCCGCTCGTCTCGGAGCCTGGGATCCCGGCGCTCCTTCACCTTACGAACCTGTCGCCGCTTGTGATCAGGCTCCTGCCGGGGTTCGGACGGCCGCTCAACCTCACCCTGCCGCGGCCGTACGACAACCTCTCGGTGCCGGGGTTCCGGCTGGGGGACGCGCTGCGCAACCGTGCCCGGCCAGCCAACAGCTACGCGCAGCTCGTTCTCCGCACCAACGCGACCATGCTCGAACAGGCCCTGGCGTTGAGGCCCACGTTCGCCCTGGTCTGGTTGGGCAGCAACGACGTCCTGGCTGCGGCCGTGAACGGGAGGGTGATCGAGGGTGCCACCATCACGCCCGTGGCCCAGTTCGAGGCCGACTACTTCGCTCTGGTCGGTACGTTGCGGGCGGCCGGTGTCGACTTGGCGCTCGCCACCATCCCGGACGTGACCTCCATTCCCTGGGTGACCACGATTCCACCGTTCCTCATCGACCGCACGACGAACCAGCCGGTGATCGGACCGAACGGCCAGCTCATACCCATGATCGGGCCGAACGGTCCCC
>CAZIIB010000003.1:0-2620 GCA_964539125.1 uncultured Thermoanaerobaculia bacterium
CCCCCGCATCCCCTCGGTCCGCTTCCCACCGGGCACCGCAGAGCGTAGCTCTGTGGTCTGGGGGGAAGGGGACGCCACCGCCCATGCCCCGGGCCGACCCACGCGGTTTAGAAGCTCACTCGCGCGCCCACCTGGTAGCGCCGCGTGTTGAACTCACTGGTCGGGTCGCCGAACTGGTCGTTCACCGCCGGCAACCGCGGCTTGAAGCTGTTGAAGCCGTTGTAGTTGTCGAAGTTGAACACGTTGAAGGCCTCGCCGATGAGCGAGATCGCCACGTCCTTGATCGGCGGCGCCTGCCACTCGAGGCGCAGGTCGACGTCCCGGTAGGCGAAGGCGTTGGGGATGATGAAGCTCTTCTTGTCGGGCTGTCCCTGGTTCCAACGCACCGTGAACGGGGCCGTCGAGTCGTCGAAGATGGTGTAGGGCGTCCCCGAGCCCAGGTCGATGAGCGAGGAGAGCTGGAACCGCGCGGGCAGCCGCACGGTGCCGCTCATCACCACGTGGTGGCGCTCTTCGTTGCTGGCCGGGAACTTGTAGAGGTCCGCCGACGTGGCGTAGTCGAAGGCGCCGAAGGCCACGCCTTCGCCCGGGTTGTCGGTGCCGTTCTGGTACGCCCTGGCGTAGGTGTAGGCCAGGTGGAAGCCCCACCGGTCGCCGCCCGACATGGGCCGGTCGAGGGAGAGAAGCGCGCCGTCATACCAGGTCCTCCGGGAGGTCGAGGTGTAGAACACCCGGGCGTAGCCGGGCACCGGCACGTTGCCGCTGAAGCGGTTGTCGAACGCGGTCCCCGGCGGCAGGTCGGCGAAGAAGTAGATCAACCCGTTGTAGCTGCGCACGTTGACGTAGGACAGCGAGCCCAGCCACTTGCCGAAGGTGTGGCGCACGCCGAGGGTCCACTGGTCCGAGCGCGGCGGCTTCAAGTGGTTGTTGACCAGATAGATCTCGGGGCCGGGTGCCTGGCCGCTGGCGATGAGCTGGCGCAGGGCATTGCCCGAGAGGTAGGAATCCTGCCACTGGAGCGCCGGCACGCCGCAGTTGGGAGCCGGGCCGCCGTCGGCCGAGAAGCAGAACGAGTAGACCTTCCACTGCTGGCGGTACTCCTCGTCGAAGATGTCGTTGAGCACCACCCGGTCGTAGTACTTGCCCCAGCCGCCGAAGAGAACCGTGTCGCCCTTCTCGCCCAGGCTGTAGGCGAAGCCGAGGCGCGGCTGGATCATGCCGTAGTACGGCGGCCGGTCGTTGCCGTTGGTGGTGTAGTCCTGGAGCGGGAAGAAGTCGCGCAGGCACCACTGGGTCTGGCCGCCCACCGGCTGATCGAAGGTTCGGCAGGCGCCCTCGAGGGCGGCGACCACGTCCGGGGGCGTCACGTAGTTGTTGTTGATCATGTTCGACTCGTAGTCCCACCGCACCCCGAGGTTGAGGGTCAGCCGGTTGGTCGGCGCCCAGTCGTCCTGGAGGTAGAGGCCGAGCTGGGTGTTGTTGAACGACAGGGTCGGATCCCCGAAGCCGATCTGGGCCATGAACGGGAACTGCCAGTTCTCGTCGCTGCGGAAGGTGAAGGTGCCGTTGGGGACGAGGCGCTTGGTGATCGAGTAGTCGAGGAAGTTGGCCGACACGCCGCCCTTGAACGTGTGGGTGCCGTGCCAGTTGGTGAAGTAGCTCAGGTCGTCGCGCAGCCCGATCTTGTCCTGCTTGAAGTCCTGGGTCGCGTCCTTGCCCCCGACGTCGAGGATGCCCGTGTAGTTGAGTCGCGGCGTGGTCGCGTTGAGGGCCGTCGGGTTCCACTCCAGCGTCTGGTAGTCGAGCGACGCGTCGTTCACGGCGTTGCCGAGCACCCACGTGTGGTGGGCGACCGCGGAGTTGTTGCGGATCTCGAAGCTCTCGGCGCCGTCGCGCGTGCGCTGGCCGCCGAAGCCGCGGATCTCGTGCTCCTTGCGCCCATAGTAGGTCAGGTAGGCGTTCTGTCCCACCGCCGGCTGCCAGGAGAGCTTGCCGAAGTAGAGGTCGGAGTCGAAGGGCTGAGTGAGGACGCCGGTCGGGTACTGGCCCAGGAAGTCCTTGACGTTCTGCGGCGCGCTGTCGTACGCCCCGCCGTAAAAGACGGTGGCGTCGCGGTTCTGGGTCTGCCCCTCGTAGGAGAGGAAGTAGTTGAGCTTGTCCTTGATGATCGGGCCACCCAGGGAGAGGCCGCCCTGCTTGCGCTTGTACTCGGGCTTCTCTTCGCCTCGCATCTTGGAGAAGTCGTCCTGGGAGACCATGCTCTTGTCCTGGAACAGGTAGAAGCCCTCCCCCTTGAGCTGGTTGCTCCCCGACTTGGTGACCGCGGTGATCACCGCGGCCGAGGCCTTCTCGTACTCGGCCTTGTAGTTCTGGGTGAGCACCCGGAACTCCTGGACCGCGTTCTGCGGGAAGGGGTTGCCGCGGCTCGAGTCCTGGTTGAAGGCGCCACCCTGGAGGAGGTCGTTCTTGTAGGACAGGCCGTCGATGAAGACGTTCACCTGCCGGGAGTCCTCGCCGCCGCTACGGAACTTCTGGCCGGCCGCGTTCTGGTCCCGGGTGCTGCGCACGCCGGGCGCCAGGGCGGCGAAGCTGAGGAAGTTCCGGTTGTTCTGCGGCAGGT
>CAZIIB010000003.1:2630-25738 GCA_964539125.1 uncultured Thermoanaerobaculia bacterium
GGTTCTCGATCTGCTGCCGGGTGACGTTGGTCGCGACCTCCGAGGTGCGGGTCTCGCGCAGCAGGATCGGCGGCGCCGCGACCGTCACCTCCTCGCCGAAGGTCTTGCCCGGCTCGAGGGTGAAGTCGGCGTGGGCCGACTCGGCCACCAGCACCTGGACCTTCCGGCTCTGGGGCGCCTGGCCCTCCGCCGACACGTTGACCGTGTAGACCCCGGGCGTCAGGCTGGCCAGGTAGTAGTGCCCCTGGGCGTCCGCGGTGGCGGTGGCCCGGAAGCCGCTGTCCTCCGCGATCGCTTCGATCTGGGCGCCGGCCACCGGTCCGGAATCGTTGGTGACGGTGCCCTCGATGGATGAGTTGCTTTTCTGCGCCCACGCCGGGTGCGCTCCCGCGAGCATCGCGCCGGCGAGCAGGGCGAACCCGACGAGGCGGTGAGCGTAATGTCGCCTTGGCCTCATGGTCTTTCCTCCTTGAGCGTACGGTTCGCGGTCGGCCCGACCGCGAGGGTGGAATCACGAATCGATAAGGTGGGAACCACGACCTCGTCGCGCTCCCCCGGGTCGGGCCGCCCGAACACCATGGCGAGCATCCGTTCCGTCGCCCGGCTGCCGATCTCGGCGATGGGGACCCGCACGGTGGTGAGGGCCGGCGTCAGGTAGCGGGCGTTCGGCACGTCGTCGAAGCCGACCAGCGAGAGGTCGGCCGGCACCTCGACGCCCGCCGCCCGGAGCCCCGCCAGGCAACCGATCGCCATGGCGTCGTTGGCGGCGAAGACGGCGCTCGGCCGCGGCCGGAGCCGGGCGATCCGGGCGGCGGCGGCGAAGCCGGACTCCTCGCGGAAGTCGCCGGGCACCTCGAGCCGCGAATCGGGGGTCAGGTCGCAGGAGGCGAGCGCCTCGCGGTAGCCCGCCCGGCGCTCCTCGGCGTCGGCGTTGCCTTGCGGGCCGCCGACGAGGGCGATCCGCCGGTGCCCCTGATCGAGGAGGTGCTCGACCGCCATGCGAGCGCCCCGGCGGTTGTCGACGCGCAGCGTGGGATAGCCGCTCTCGCCGGCGCCGTGGAGCAGGAGCACCGGCGTCTGCGGCGGCAGGTTGCGGCCCAGGCTCTCGATGCCCGGCCCCGGGATCATCAGGATCAGCCCGTCCACCCGCCCGTGGAGAGCCCGCAGCACCGCCTGGGTCTCGGCCGCCTCGCTGTGGGAGCCGGAGACGAGGACGTGGTAGCCCTCGGGACGGGCGATCCGGTCGATTCCGCGGATGATCTCGGAGAAGAACGCTCCGACCATCTCGGGGAGGACGACGCCCACGACGTGGGTGCGCCGGGTGGTCAGGCTGCGGGCGCCGCCGTGCGGCACGTACCGGAGGCGCTGGATGGCCTCCACGACGCGGTCCCGGGTGGCCTCGGTGACCGAGTCCTTGCCGTTCAGGACGCGCGAGACGGTGGCGACGGAAACCCTCGCCGCCCGCGCAACGTCTCGGATGGTCACCGCCACGGCACGCCGCCTTCCGGCAGTCGCCGGATCGCTCTCGATCGATGGAGGCAGGAACCACGCATGGCGCTCGCCCCGGCGGACGTCGCTGCGGATGTAACCGGTTACATCGAAGGTTACGAGCGCGTCACGAACGTGTCAAGCCGCAGCGCGGCGAAGGCTGCGACGCCGCATGTGCCGCGGTCTCCGGCGTTGCACTCGGCTCGGGCTCCTCAACGTACCGAAGTACGCCTGCGTCGCCCTCGCCTCGCGCGCCTTGGTTCCACCCCGTAAGACCCTTGCGCGCGGCTACGCGTTTCTGCCGCGCAGGCTCCCAGTGAAGCTTCGCCTCAAACCGACGAGGAGCCGGGATCCGGCACGAAGGTTCTCGCGCAGAGGCGCAGAGCCGCAGAGAAACGCGGCCGATGGGTGGAACCCGGGAGAGGCGCGATTCCGGGCGCCGTTGAGTGGGCGTACAAGATCCAGACGCGGTTCGGGCCTGGGCTGCTGGAGTCGGTCTACGAGGCGGTCCCCGCTCCTCAGCTCACGGAACCAAGTCACGAGGGCATGAAGTAGAGCGCCCAATGCGCGCTCTCGAGCTTCGGCGTGCATCGGATCGAGGAGGGCATCATCCCCCTCGCCAATGTGAGCCGCGCCTCTGCGCCTCTGCGCGAGACTTGTCCCGCCCGGGCCGTCGTGCACGCGCAGGCTCCCGGTGAAGCTCCGACTCAAACCGACGAGGAATCTGGAGTGTCTCCGGCTCCGCTGGACAACTTGACTCACCTGGCACGAAGTGAGCCTTTGTAGATGTCTAGCGATCCCCGGACGGATGCACCACCCCACCCGGCGCGTGGCCCGGGCCGGCAGCCGCCCCCTTCTCTTCCTTCAGGGGATGACGGCTCTCGTGGGCACCTTCGCCCAGGACCTCGATCTTCTTGGCTTCCACCAGCTTGTTGAACGGCTCGTGCTCGAGGGCCCCGGCCGGAACCTGGCCGGTCTGGCTCGGGCCGAGGTGCAGCACCTTGCCGTGCGGGAGCGGCACCCGCAGCGGCTCGTGGGTCGCGTTGCGGATCTCTTTCATGGGCCGAGGTTACGCGCAGGGCGTCGGTCCGCGCAACACCCTCCCGGGTGGCGAGGAGCTCACTCCTTGCGCAGGACCGTCACCGGATCGAGCCGGGCGGCGCGGCGGGCCGGGATCCAGCACGCCGCGGCGGCCACGACCAGCAGCAAGAGGCTCGACCCCACCAGGCTCGCGGGGTCGAGCTGTCCGACGTCGTAGAGGACACTGCCGAGGGCTCCGGCCGCGGTGACTCCGGCCGCCAGGCCGAGCGCCAGGCCGGCGGCGGCCAGGAGCAGCCCTCGCCCGACCACCAGGCGCCGCACCCGACCGGCGTCCGCGCCGAGGGCCATGCGCACTCCGATCTCGTGCGAGCGCTCGCCGACGGCGTACGCCATCAAGCCGTAGAGCCCGATGGCCGCCAGCACGAGGGCCAGCAGACCGAAGCCGCCGAGGGTTCCGGTCATCGCCCGTTCTTCGATCAGGCTGCCCCGCAGGCGCTCGCCGAGGGAGCCGACCCGGAAGAGCCAAGCGTCGGCTCCCGCCGCCCTGCGGAGCCCCGGAGCCAGCTCCGGAGGCGGCAAGGACGAGCGGACCACCAGGTGCATCTGGGTGACGGGAGACGGAGCCTGCCGCTCGGCGACGAAGACGGTCGGCTCGATCTCGTTCCGCAGGGCGCCGACCCGCGTGTCGGACACCACCCCGACGACGTGGAGGGCGGCGTCCGTCCCGGCGAGAGCGATCTGCCGGCCGACCGCCGGCCGGCCCGGCCAGTACCGGTCGACGAAGCTCTGATTCACCACCGCCGCGAGGGGCGCCCGGGCGTCGTCGCCCGCTCCGATCTCGCGCCCGTCGAGGAGAGGCACCCCGAGGGTCGCGAAGTAGTCCGGACCGACCATCACGCTGAGCACCACCCGCGTCTCGTCACCGGCCCCTTCCGGCACGAGTCCCAGGCGGTCCTCGCCGTCGTCACCCGGCAGCAAGGTGGTCAGGCTCGCCCGCTCGACGCCCGGCTGCGCCCGCACCCGGGAGAGCACCTCGGAATAGACGTTCGGACCGGCCCCCGGCCCGAGGGCGAGCTCGGCGACCGCGAGGCCCCGGCTGTCGAACCCGATCGGCACGCCCTGAAGCTCGGCGAGCGTCCGCAGCAGCAGCGAGGCGACCACCAGGAGAGCGAGGGAGAGGCCGACCTGCCCCACCACCAGGAGCGAGCGCAGGCGAGCGCTCGCCGGTCGCTCGGCCGAACGCATCAGGGGCGTCAGGTCGCGCCGCACGGCCTGGAGCGCCGGCAACAGGCCGAAGAGGAGGGCGCAGACGACGGCCGTGGCGGCGGTGAAGACGAGGACCCGGCCGGCGAGAGCACCCTCCGCCGTGAAGGGCAGGGGAAGGCGCGTCAGCACTCCGAGGAACAGCGAGGCCACCCCCAGGCCGGCCAGCGCGCCGCCCGCCGCGAGAACCAGGCTCTCCACCAAGAGCCGCCGCACGAGAGCGGCCCGGGAAGCTCCCAGGGCCGAGCGGATCGCGATGTCTTCGGAGCGGCGCAGGGCGCGCACGGTGAGCAGCCCGGCGACGTTGGCACAAGCGATCAGGAGGACCGCCAGGACGGCGGCACCGAGCACGGTGGCGATCTGGCGTACGGTGCCGCGGGCCCCGGCGCTGATCCGCGAGCTTTGGAGGTCTTCGAGCCGGTAGGTGCGCCCTTCATTCGTCCGCGGGTACTCGCGCTCGAGCCGGGCCGCCAGGGTGTCGATCTCCGCCTGCGCGCCGCCCAGCGACACCCCGGGCGCCAGGCGGCCGATCACGAAGACGCCGCTCCATCCCCGGTTGGCGAGCAGGTCGGTGCCCATGAGCTGGGGCTGGAGGGCCATGGAGACGTAGAGATCGCCGCCGGCGTCGAGGGGCACCGGCCGGAAGCCCGCCGGCGCGACACCGATCACGGTCAGCGGGATCCCCCGGACCGAAACCTTGCGGCCCAGGACGTCCGGCGAGGCGGCGAAGGCGCGCTGCCAGAGGGCGTGGCCCAGGACGACCGCCCCCTCGTCGGTGCGCCCGGTCGCGCCCTCCGGGAAGAGGAAGCGGCCGAGGACCGGGCGAGCTCCGAGAACCTCGAAGTACCGGCCGGTCACCATCACGGCCCTGCCGTCGAGGTCCACTCCGCCGGCGTCGATCGCCACCCGGCGCGCCTTGAAGGCGGCGAGGGCGGTGAAGGAGCGGCTGTGGCGCTCGAAGTCCCGGAAGTCGGCATAGGAGGCGACGCTGGGACGCGACTCGCCCTCGCGACCATAGACGAGAGCCAGGCGGTCCGGCTTCTCGATCCCTGGGAGCGGTCGCCAGAAGAGGGTGTCGAGAAGGCAGTACACGGCGCTGGTCGCGCCGATCCCCAGGGCGAGGGTGAGCACCGCTGCCGCCGTGAAGCCCGGAGTCTTCGCGAGCTGGCGCAGGGCGAGGGCGAGATCGTGTCGCAGGGTCTCCATGCGGCCTCCCGGTTCGGTCGGCCGCCGTCCAGAGCAAGGAGGGTGCCAGGGGACGGAGAGCACCCCAGGCCCATCCAACCGGGACCGGCGCGCCGCGCCCCGCGCGCGGGGTTTCCGCTTTCGGACGGCCCCGTTGCGGATTCGAGACCCGCTTCAGCCCTTCACCAGCCGCCGCCCCCGCCGCCTCCCGAGCTGCCCCCTCCCCCGCCGCCACTCGAGCTGGGCGCCGACACGCCGGAGGCCATGCCGGTGGCGGCCGAGGCCCACGCGCCGCTGGCGCCGGCGCCGCCGAAGCTGCCACCGCCACCCGTCCAGCCGCCCCCCGACGAGCCGCCGCCGGAGAGGCTCGTCGCGGCGGCCGCGGCGGTGGCGACGGTGGCTGCCGAGGCGCCGGCGAACGACTTCGCCCAGCGGTCCATGGCCGCCGAGAGCCCGAAGGCGAGGAGGTAAGGGAACCAGGCATCGTCGAGATCGGGCTCGGGGCGGCGGAGCTCGGCCGCCAGGTAGCGCCGCACCTGGACGAGCTCCCGGCGGGAGGCGATCGTCTCCTCCGGCTCGCGGCTCGTCGCGGCGTTGAGGACGCTCGACCAGGCGGCGAGGGGCGCGAGCAGCAGGGCGAGGAGGCCGAGGATGCCGGGCGGCACCGGAATCGGCAGGGGACTCCCGAGCTCGGGCTGGAAGACCACGACCAGGGCGCCGGCCGTGATCAGGAGGATCAGCACGCCGAACGTGATCACCTGCGCGCGGAGCCGGTCGACCGCCTTCCGGGCGGTGAACGCGATGGCCAGGGCGACGCCGTAGAGCGCCGGAACCAGGAAGCCGAGGGCGACCAGCACCGGGAGCGCGGCCTGCGGGCGCCAGGCGGCCTGGAGGCCGAGGAGCACGAGGGTCGCGAGGGCGAGGGTCGCCGTCCGCCGCCGAGAGGGCGCGGGGCGCGCGCGTCGTTCGTGGGTGTCTCGCTTCACGCGCCGTTCGAGATCCGCGCGGATCGCCTTCGCCGGGTCGAAGCCGGTCGACTTGTAGTGGGCACGCAGATCCCCCGTGGTCACCTCGGTCCGGCCGTCGAAGAAGAGCTTGTCCAGGAGCGCACGCTCGTAGCCGGAGAAGGACTGGAGGTCGACCAGGAGCCGAAGGCGGAGCTCCTCCTTGCGCTGGAAGAGGCCCGAGGGCTTCTCGACCTCGCTCGCCAGCTTGCCCTCGGCGACCAGCCGGGCCAGGAGGGCGGAGACCTCCGGAGGACCGACCGTCCGGTCCCAGTACGCGCCCACCTCTTCGGGACGGAGGGGGAGCAGATGGGCCTCGATCCAGGCCCGGTCGATCCACCCGGCCCAGGGCGCGGGTCCCCAGAGCCGTCCGATGCCGGTCTCTCGCCGCTTGAACCGTACGAGCAGCCAGGTCATCGCCACCAGCAGGGCCAGGACGACCGCGACGCGGACGGGCAGCACCACCGGCGGCACCGGCGGCTGCAGGGCGGCGGCGGGCGCACCCTGGCCCAGGTAGCGCAGGCGCGCCGTCAGGAGGACGCTCTCGCCCGGCGCCAGGTTCCGGCGGTCGAGCGAGGTCGGCAGCTCGTCCTCGGGCTCGAAGGCCGGGTCGACGGCGAGGTCCAGGTGGTAGTGCTCGATGGAGCCGCTCCGCTCCGGGAAGGCGAAGTCGTGGTCGAGCAGGTAGAGGCCCTCGCCCACCGGTTGCAGGACGCCGGTCAGGCGGTAGTCGAGGACGTAGGTGATCGCCGTGTCGTGGAACTCCGGGTCGCCCGGCCGTCGGCTCCGCCAGCGCAGGGTGTGACCACCCACCCAGTCGTAGTGGTCGACCTCGACCAGGTGCCCGCGCTCGAGCTCCCTGCGCTCGCCGGTCCGCGGGTCGATCCGGGCCAGGCCCAGGAGCTCGACCGCCTGGCCCCGCTCCAGGCGGAAGCTCCGCTCGCCGCCGTTCCAGGCGCCGGTGAAGACCATGGTCTGGGTCTCGGTCACGCGGAGCGCACCGTCCGCCTCGAGCCGGGCGTCCACCCGGAGCTCGCGCCAGTAGAGGCTGCGGCCTGCCGCCGGCGCGGCGAGCGCCAGGGTGGCCAGGACGGCCAGGAAGCACCCGGCCATCCGCCGCGGATCCTTCCAACGGGGATTCACGGCCACACTCTATCCCCCCTCGCCACGACCGCGGTCGAGGGGCGCCGGCCCCTCCCTGGGATCGGTGATCAGCCGGGCGCCCCGGCCGCGGGTGACGTAGGCCTGGGCCCACTGGACCAGGACCAGCACCCGGTTGGCGAAGCCCACCAGGTACATGATGTGGACGAAGAGCCAGAGGAACCAGGCGAAGGGGCCCGAGAAGCGCAGCTTGCCCAGGTCGGCCACCGCGGCGGCGCGGCCGATCACCGCCAGCATGCCCTTGTTTCGATACCGGAAGGGGCGCGTCGTCTTGCCCGCCACCCGCCGCCGGACGAGGCGGGCGGCGTAGCGGCCCTGCTGCATCGCCACCGGCGCCACCCCGGGCAGCGGCTCGCCGTCCGGACCCGTGAAGCGGGCCATGTCCCCCAGCACCAGGATCTCCGGCCGGCCCGGCACCGCGCAATGGTCGTCGACCAGGATGCGGCCGTTGCGGTCGGTCTCGGCGCCGGTGCGCCGGGCCAGGGCGCCGGCCATCTCCGGGGCCTGGACGCCGGCGGCCCAGAGCACGGTGGCCGCCGGCACCTCCCGCCGCTCACCGTCCTGCTCGAGCGTCACCACCCCGGGGGCCAGCGCCGCCACGAGCGCGCCGGTCAGCACCTCCACGCCCAGCCTCTCGAGGGAGCGCTGGGCGGCGGCGGAGAGGTCCTTCGGGTACGGCGGCAGGACCCGGTCCACCGCTTCGACCAGGAGGACCCGCGCCGCCTCCGGGTCGTAGACCCGGAAGTCGTGGCGCAGGGTCCGGTGGGCGAGCTCTCCGATGGCCCCGGCGAGCTCGACGCCGGTCGGACCTGCGCCGACGATCACGAAGGTCAGGAGGCGCCGGCGCTCCTCGTCACTCCGGGCGAGCTCGGCTTCCTCGAAGGCCGAGAGGATCCGGCTGCGGATGGCGGTGGCGTCCTCCACGGTCTTGAGCCCCGGCGCGAGCTCCTCCCAGCCCTCGTTGCCGAAGTAGTGGTGCCGGGCTCCGCCGGCGACGATCAGGGTGTCGTAGGGCAGGGAGCCGGCATGGCGGAGCTCCACGCGCCGCGCCTCCGGGTCGAGATCGACCGCTTCGTCGAGGAGCACCCGGGTGCCGGCCTGCCCTCGGAGGACGCCGCGCAGCGGCGCGCAGATGTCGCCGGGCGACAGGCCACCCGTCGCCACCTGGTAGAGGAGCGGCTGGAAGAGATGGAAATTGCGGCGGTCGACGAGTGTCACCCCGATCGCCGGGTCGTCGAGGCCGCGGGCGGCGTTGAGGCCGGCGAACCCGCCGCCGACGATCACCACCCGGTGCTGGGTCCCCATTGGACGTTCCCCTTCGTTCCACGTTCCGGGTTCGGAGGGTGAGTATCGCATCCTCCGAACCCCGGCTGGGGTCCGCCCCGGGATAGAGTCGTACCCCCCCCCGGAGGATCCATGAGCCTCAGCGTCTTCGACCTCTTCACCATCGGCATCGGCCCCTCGAGCTCGCACACGGTCGGGCCGATGCGCGCCGCCCTGCGCTTCGTCGAGCGCCTGGAGCGAACCGGCCGCCTGGAGGCGACGGAGCGGCTCCGGGCCGAGCTCTTCGGCTCGCTGGGCGCGACGGGCCGGGGGCACGGCACCCACAAGGCGGTCCTCCTTGGCCTGGAAGGCGAGACCCCCGAGCGGATCGACCCGGTGGCCATCGAGCCGCGGGTCGCCGCCGTCGAGCGGGGCGAGGGGTTGGCCCTTCTGGGGCGCCACGAGATCGCCTTCGACCCGGCGGAGGACCTCCTCTTCCACCGCAAGGAGAGCCTGCCGCTCCACCCGAACGGCATGCGCTTCACCGCCTTCGACGCCGCCGGCGAGACTCTCGAGGAGCGGATCTACTACTCGGTGGGCGGCGGCTTCGTGGTCGACGAGAAGACCGCCGGGGCCGACGAGCTGGTGGCCGACCACACGCCCCTGCCCCACCCCTTCCGGAGCGGCGCCGAGCTGCTCGAGATGGCCGAGCAAGCGGGCCTTCCCATCTGGCGGCTCCAGCTCGAGAACGAGCGGGCCTGGCGGAGCGGGGCGGAGATCCGGGCCGGGCTCGTCACCATCTGGGAGGCCATGGAGTCGTGCGTCGAGCGGGGCTGCCACCAGGAGGGGACCCTGCCCGGCGGCTTCCGGGTGCCGCGCCGGGCTCCCGCCCTCTACCGCGAGCTCTCCGGCCGGGGAACGCCCGCCGACGACGACCCCCTGGCGCTCCTCGACTGGGTGAACCTCTTCGCCATCGCGGTCAACGAGGAGAACGCCGCCGGCGGCCGGGTGGTCACCGCCCCCACCAACGGCGCCGCCGGGATCGTGCCGGCGATCGCCCTCTACCTCCGGCGCTTCGTGCCGGGAGCGGGCGAGGAGGAGGTGATCCGCTACCTCCTGACCGCCGGGGCGATCGGCATCCTCTACAAGGAGAACGCCTCGATCTCGGGGGCCGAGGTGGGCTGCCAGGGCGAGGTGGGCGTGGCCTGCTCCATGGCGGCGGCGGGCCTCGCCGCGGTGCTGGGCGGGAGCAACGCCCAGATCGAGAACGCGGCCGAGATCGGCATGGAGCACAACCTGGGCCTGACCTGCGACCCGGTGGGCGGGCTGGTCCAGATCCCCTGCATCGAGCGCAACGCCATGGGAGCGGTCAAGGCGATCAACGCCGCCCGCATCGCCCTGCGAGGCGACGGCTCGCACGTGGTCTCGCTGGACAAGGTGATCAAGACCATGCGCGAGACCGGCGCCGACATGAAGAGCAAGTACAAGGAGACGTCGCGGGGAGGGCTGGCGCTGAACGTCATCGAATGCTAGATCGGGTCCCCCCCCGCAACCCCTCGGATCCCCTTCCCACCCGGCAGCACGCCCGAGTTGTCTTGATCGCGGATTTGCCCATCTTTTTCAAGGACTTCCCGACCCTGGCGCGATCGCGCCGGACGCCGTAAGATCTGTGTCGTCACAGCTTCCTGGCTACGGCATCTTCGCCGAGCTCGTCGTTGAGAGGGGTCTTCGATGAAGTCTCTTCGGTCGTTCGCAGTCCTCGCGGTCACGCTCCTGGCCCCCCTGGGAGCCAGCCTCCCCGCACTGGCCCAGCCGTCCTTCTCGAAGAACTTCTCACCGGACACCATCGGCGTCGGCAACGCCAGCCGCCTTGTCTTCACCATCGACAACGCCTCCGGGACGCCGGTCACCGACCTCGCCTTCGTCGACAACCTGCCGGCCGACGTCGTGCTGGCCACCCCGCCGAGCCCCACCACCACCTGCGGCGTCGCCTCGACGCTGACCGCGGCGAGCGGCGGCTCCACGGTGACCTTCAGCGGCGGCTCGGTCGGCGCCTTCTCCTCGTGCACGGTGGCGGTGGACGTCGTCGGCACCAAGGCCGGCAGCTTCGACAACGTGAGCGGCGACCTGACCTCGAACGCCGGCGACAGCGGGCCGGCGAGCGCCACTCTCACGGTCAGCGGCACGCGGCTGAACTTCACGAAGAGCTTCGATCCGGACCACGTCCAGGCCGGCGGCGTCACCCGCCTCACCTTGACCATCGCGAACCCCGGCGGAGCCGTCGACCGGATCTCCTTCAACGACTTCCTGCCCTCGGGTTTGAAGATCGACGCCTTCCCCAACGTGATCAACACCTGCGGGGGCACTCTTTCCGCGCCGCCGGGCGGGACATTGTTGTACTTGATCAACGGATCGTTGCCGGGGGAGGGCTTCTGCGAGATCGCCCTCGACATCGACGTCCCCCTCGCCGGGGACTACGTCAACCGGACGGACGACCTGGCCGCCGCGGGCGTCAACGCCGGCTTCGCCGTGGCGGAGATCACCGCCAGCGTCGACCGTCTGGCGCTCGAGAAGCGCTTCGTCGGCGACCCGGTGCCGCCGGGCTCGACCCTGCCCCTGCGCTTCACCGTGCGCAACTTCGATCGGGATGCGGCGGCCACCGGCATCACCTTCACGGACGACCTCGACGCCACGCTCTCCGGCCTGGTGGCGGTCCCGCCGCTGCCCACCGACCCGTGCGGGACCGGCTCGACGCTGACCGGGACCGATCTGTTGACCCTGTCCGGCGGCACGCTGGACCCGGGGGAAAGCTGTACCTTCGAGGTCAACGTCGAGGTCCCTGCGGGCGCTTCGCCGGGGTCGTACTCGAACACCACGAGCAGCGTCAGCGCGACCGTCGGGGGGGAGTCCAGGGTGGGCTCGCCGGCCTCCGACCGTCTCGACGTCGCGGACGTGCCGCTGCTCACCAAGACCTTCCTCTCCAACCCGGTCGCGGGAGGTGACACGGTGGACGTCGAGTTCACCCTCACCAACACCAGCAGCACGACGTCGATCTCGAGCATGACGTTCACCGACAGCCTGCTCTTCCTGCCCGGCGTGGCCGACACGGCCGAGGTGCCGGACCCGGGCTTTTGCGGCGCCGGATCGGCCGCCGGCGTCGATACGGTCGACGGCGTCGCGGGCTTCGCGGGCATGAGGCTCGATGCCTCCACCTCCTGCACCTTCACGATGACGCTGCACATCCCGGTCAACGCGCCAGCGGGGACCTACCACAACGTCACCTCCCAGGTGAACGGCCTCGCCGGCGGGGACGAGCCGGTCGCGGGGCCGGCTGCGAGCGACGACCTGGTGGTGATCGGCGGGCCGCGCCTGACCAAGAGCTTCGTGGACGATCCGGTGCTGCCGGGCGACACCGTGACCCTCGAGTTCACGCTGACGGGCGGTGAGGCCGGCGGGCCGGCGATCGACGACATCGCCTTCACCGACGACCTCGACGCCGCCCTGTCCGGTCTCGTCGCGACCGCGCCGCTGCCGGCCGACGGTTTCTGCGGGCCGTCTTCCCACATCAGTGGCAGCAGCGTCCTCAGCGTCTCCGGCGCCAGCCTCGGCAGCGGCGACTCGTGCACCTTCCAGGTGACGCTGCAGGTGCCGGGCGACGCGCTGCCGGGGGCCTACACCAACAACACCAGCCCGGTGAGCGCGACCTCCGGCGGCCTGCCGGTCGAGAGCGCCGCGGCCTCCGACGATCTCGAGGTCGCAGGCCTCACCCTCACGAAGTCGTTCACCGACGACCCGGTGGTCGCCGGCGGCACGGTGACGCTCGAGTTCACGCTGACCAACCCGAGCCCGACGGACGCCATCACCAACGCTGCGTTCAGCGACGACCTCAGCGCCGTGCTGCCGGGGTTGACGGCGCCCGACCTGCCGATGAGCGGTTTCTGCGGGGCCTCTTCGTCGCTCACCGGCCCTAGCACGCTCTTCTTCACCGGCGGCGCCCTGGGCCCGTCGAGCTCGTGCACTTTCAGCGTCGTGCTGGAGGTTCCTGCGACAGCAGCGGCGGGGATCTACTCCAACACGACCAGCACGGTGACGGCCGACTACGGTGGCGAGCCGATCGAGGTCGCCGGTGCCACGGACGAGCTGCAGGTGGTCGACGCGCTGTCGATCAGCAAGGACTTCATCGACGACCCGGTGGCTCCCGGCGCCACAGCGACCCTGCGCTTCACGCTCACCAACGCCCATCCCACCGAAGCGGCGACCGGCCTCAGCTTCAGCGACGACCTGAACGCCGCGCTCACCGGCCTGCAAGCGGTGTCGCTGCCGGCGAGCGGCTTCTGCGGCGGCGGTTCCACCATCTCCGGGACCACCAACCTGACGGTCACCGGCGCCAGCCTCGCCGCGGCGAGCTCCTGCACCTTCGACGTCACGGTGCAAACCCCCGCCGCGACGCCGAGCGGCACCTATCTCAACACCACCAGCCCGCTCACCGGGACGGTCCACGGCTCGCCGGCGACCGCCCCGCCGGCCAGCGCGCCGCTCGTCGTCAACACCGTGTCGCTCGCCAAGGCCTTCGCCGGCGACACCGCCGCCGGTCGCACGGTGGTGCTCACCTTCACCCTCGAGAACCTCTCCGCCGCACCGGTCGCCGGCCTGGCGTTCAGCGACGACCTCGGCGCCGTGCTGCCGGGGCTGGTGGCGGTCGGCCTGCCGATGAGCAACGTCTGCGGCGCCGGATCGACGCTCGCCGGCACCGGCGTCATCAGCTTCGTCAACGGCAGCCTCGGAGCCGGTGGCTCCTGCAGCTTCGCGGTCACCCTGCAAGTGCCGACGACGGCGACCGCCGGTACGTACCAGAACACGACCAGCGCGCTCAACGCCTCGGGGCTGCGGGTGGGCGAGCCGGCCGCCGCCGACCTCGACGTCGAGCCGCCACCGGCGTTCTCCAAGGCCTTCTCTCCGACGACGGTCTTTGCCCACCGCATCAGCCGAGTGGTCTTCACGATCGACAACACGGCCAGCGCGCTCGACGCGGCCGGCCTCACCTTCACCGACATGCTTCCGGCCGGGCTGGTGGTGTCGACGACCCACCCGTCGAGCACCTGCGGTGGCACGGTGACCGCCGCTGCCGGCAGCGGCTCGATCGCGTTCAGCGGCGGCTCGGTCGGCGCCGGGATGAGCTGCACGGTGGAGGTGTACGTCACCGCCGGCGACGCCGGCACCTACGTCAACGTCTCCGGCCCCCTCACCTCGTCGAACGGGTCGAGCGGACCGGCCACGGACACCCTGGTGGTCGCCGAGCCGATCCCGACCCTCTCTCTGCTGGGACTGCTGGCGCTGGCCGGGGTGATCGCCCTGCTGGCCTGGCGGCGGTTGGGCTAGCGGCACGGGCGGCCGGCGCCGAAACGGGTCAACTCCGGCGGAGGACCTCCACGGGGTCGAGGCGGCTGGCGCGACGGGCCGGGTACCAGGCGGCCAGGGCACCGGCGGCAGCGAGGACCACGAGGACGGCCGCGAAGGTCGCGGGGTCGCGCGGGCTCACGCCGAAGAGGAAGTGGGCCAGCGCCCGGGAGGTGGCGAGGGCCGTGGCGAGCCCGATCGCGAGAGCCGCGGCGACCAGGGCCAGAGCGTCGCGCACCACGAGCGTCACGACCTGCGAGCGCTCGGCGCCGAGGGCCATGCGGACGGCGATCTCGCGCCGGCGGCGGGCGACGGCCAGGGCGAGCACGCCGTAGAGCCCCACGGCGCTCAGGAAGAGGGCGAGAGCGCCCGAGGCCCCGAGGACGTGCGCGGCCAGGCGGGCCGGAGCCTGCATCTGCCCCAGGCGCTCGCGCATCGTCGAGACCTCGGTCACCGGCACCGCGGGGTCGATGGCGAGGATCGTCCGCCGTAGCGTGGGCAGGAGCCGGGCGGCGTCGCCCTCGACCCGCACCACGAGGCGGCAGTCGACGTTCGCCGGGTCCTGCCAGTACGGCGTGTAGACCTGAGGCGCCGGAGCCTGGTCGGCGCTCTGCACCGCCGCGTCCTCGACCACTCCCACCACCTCGTGGGGCTCGCCTTCGATCAGCAGCGGACTCCCCACCGGATCGCCATCCGGCCAGAGGATCGTGGCCAGGGTGCGGTTGACCACCGCCACCCTCGGGCTCCCCGCCCGGTCGCCGGCCTGGATCCCGCGACCCCGGAGGAGCTCCACGCCGTTGGTCTCGAAGAAGCGCGGGGCGACCTCGTCGGTCCAGGCTTCCAGACCGCGTCGCGGGCGCCACTTGGACGGCTCCGGCAGGTCGACATCGACCGGGTCGCCGTAGAGGCCGGGGGCGAGGCCCCGCCCGAGGCTCACGGAGGCGACTCCTGGGAGCGCCTCGAGGCGCTCGACCACCCGGCGGGTGAAAGCCTGCGCCCGGTCCGGCGGATACCCCACCAGTCGGGGCCGAAGACGAAGCGTCGCCAGGCTCGCCGGGTCGAGCCCACGACCCAGGTCGACGCCGACCAGGCTC
Organism: uncultured Thermoanaerobaculia bacterium; assembly: GCA_964539125.1. Classification (GTDB taxonomy): domain Bacteria; phylum Acidobacteriota; class Thermoanaerobaculia; order Multivoradales; family DATKCC01; genus CAVUBL01. The sequence continues at coordinate 17,527 of CAZIIB010000003.1, forward strand.
CGGGCCAGGAGCCCGGCGGCCGAGAGCAGGACGAACGATAGCGCCACCTGGAGGACGACCAGGCCTCCGAGAAGCCTCGGCCGGCGCCGCGTGCCGAGGGTGACCTCGTCCCCGAGGGCCGGCGCGAGGTCGGGGCGCGACGCCTGGAGGCCGGGCACCAGACCCACCAGCAGACCGGTGATCGCGGTGAGAAGAGCGGCGTAGGCCACCACCGCCGGCCCGACGCGGAGGTCGAGAGGCACGTCGCTCGGATAGAGGCGGGCGACCAGGCTGCCGAGCCCGCTCGCCACCTGGAGGCCCGCGGCGCCGCCCGCCAGCGAGAGCAGCAGCGCCTCGGCGACGAACGGCGCCACCACCCGCCGGCGGGGCGCGCCGAGGGCCAAGCGGACCGCGGTCTCCTGGCGACGGGTGAGACCGGAGGCCACCAGCAGCCCGCTCAGGTTGGCTCCGGCCACCAGGAGCAGCAGGGTGACGGCGGCAGCCAGGAGACCAGCCAAGCGCAGGGCGCTCGCGCGCGCGGCCGGGTGGACGCCGGTGAGCGGCGCCAGGCTTACACCCCGCACGGCGGCTCCCTCCCCGGGCGCCGTCGGATGAGCCCGCCGGAGCCGGCGGGAAAGGCCCGCCATCTCGGTCCGGGCGGAGGCGAGCGTCGCGGTCGGCGCCAGCCGCCCGATCAGGTTCAACCAGGTGCAATCCCGGCTCGCGGGGTCGCACCAGCGGTAGCCGACGCTCGCCGCGGACAGGGGGATCCAGAGCTCCGAGGGCAGACCCTTGAGCACTCCGGTGAAGCCGGGAGAAGCGATGCCGACCACCGTGAAGGCGACGCCGTTCAGGTGGAGCACGGTGCCGAGGGCGTCGTCGCGTCCGCCGAGTCGCGAGCGCCAGAAGGCGTCGGAGACCACCGCCGCCGGCACGGCGCCGGATGGCCGGTTCTCTTCGGGAACGAAGAAGCGTCCGCGCTCGGGCTCGATCCCCAGCACCCGGAAGTAGTTCGTCGAGACCACCGAACCGTTGATCTCTTCCGTACCGTCCCCTGTGCGGAGGCTCAACGGGGCGGTCGGGTAGTGGGCCGCCAGGCCGGAGAACGTTCCGGCCTCCCGCCGGTAGTCGAGGTAATCGGGCAGCGAGAGGGGATGGAACCCGTCGTCGCCGCGGCTCTCGTAGATCCCCACCAGCCGCTCCGGGTGAGCCACCGGCAGCGGGCGCAGGAACAGGGCGTCGACCAGGCTGAAGATCGCCGCGTGGGCGCCGGTGGCGAGGGCCAGGGTGAGGATCGCCACGGCGGTGAACCCGGGCCGGGCGGCCAGGCGTCGCAGCGCCAGGCGCAGGTCGTCGAGGAAGTAGGTCATGGTCGGCTCGCCCCCGGGACGCAGCGTGGGGCGGCGCCCCGGGGGCTCACCAGGAGTCTACGGCTCCGGGCCCGGCGGGTTTGCTCTGCCGGCCGATCTCACTCCTCCATCTTCTCCATGGCGGGCGGCGGGATCGACAGGTCCGGGCGCGCCCAGGCGTAGACCGTCCGGGTGCTCCGGACGAGGCTGGAGATCCGCTGTTCGACCTTCGTCCAGGCGTCGCCCAGGGCGGCCTGGGCCGCCTGCCTCCGGGCCTCGATGTCCGCGGGGCTCGTCCCGGGGGTGCCGACCACGAAGTAGGGCAGCTCGCTGCCCATGATCGCCTGGAAGACGCTCCAGGAGTCGTGGAGGCCCTTCTGCTCATAGAGGGCCTTGACGTCCTTGGCGAGCTGGGTGGCGTCGGCCTCTTTCCCGGGCTCCAGGTAGTAGAAGTCCCAGCGGAAGACCTTGGCGGCCTCCGGGGTGACGGCGGGCTCGGCCGCCTCGTAGCTCGCGTCGGCCAGGCGGATCACCACCCACTCGTCGGCCTTCACAGTGGTGCCTGCGCCCTGCTCCATGAGCTGCTTCCAGGCGTCGCCCCCGGCCTGCTCCATGGCCATGAACTCGCCGCTCAGCGTGTCCATGTCGGCGAAGCTCGTCATGGGCATCACGTAGACCATCTCCATCTCGTCGGTCTGGAAGGCGGCCGCGTTGAACGTCTTCATGACGTCGCGGTGCTTCTGCACCATGTCGACGAACGCCTTCGTGTTCTCGACGTAGGCGTCCATCATCGGCGGCCGGATCGTCTCCGTGTGGACCAGGAGAAACTGCGGTGGCCCCGGCTCCTGGGCCGCCGCGGGGAGTGCCGCGGAGGCGGTGAGGACGACGGCGAATGCTGCGACGAACCAGATCTTAGATCTCGACACGGGCTCTCCTCCTGGGGGACACGGCCCCCGGTTGCGTCACGCGGCGCGCCGGCCGCACGCGCAATCGACGCTCGACCGCGTGGCTGAGTCCGAAAACTGGCCGACGATTCTATCCGATGTCCGTCGCGGAGCGACGAGTGGGCGCGAGCGAGCCGCGACGCCGGGAACCGGCCGCCCGGGAGAGCGGCGCCCTTACTCCCCGCGCAGGGCCTGCGCCGCCTCGACGCCGCTCACCCGCCGCGCCGGGAGGTAGGTGGCGGCCAGGCCGACGGCGGCGAACAGCGCGATCGAGCCCGCCAGCGCCGCCGGATCGAGGGGACCGACCCCGAACAGCAACGAGGCCAGGAGCCTGCCGGCGCCGGCGGCCAGCGCGACGCCGAGCCCCACGCCCACGAGCGTGAGCCTCATCCCCCGCCCGAGGAAGAGCCGTACGACGCTGTGCCGCTGGGCTCCGAGGGCCATGCGCACCGCGATCTCGCGGCTGCGGCTGACCACCGCGTGGGCCGTGATGCCGAAGAGGCCCAGGGCCGCGAGCAGCACGCCGACGAGGCCGAGCCCGCCGCACGCCGCGAGCACGATCCTCTGCGGCAGGAGCCCGATGGCGGTGAAGGCGGACAGCGGCTGGGAGCGGAGCACCGGCAGGGCCGGGCTCATCGTGCGCACCAGCCGCCGGACCTCGGCGCCGACCGGCACGCCCTCCGCGGCGCGCACGAGCACGTTGAGCCGCGGGCTGTAGGCCTGCTCGAGCGGCACCCAGATGAACGGGCGGCGGGACTCGCCGAGGGAGCGGTACTTGCCGTCCTGCGCCACGCCGACGACGGTGAGCGGGACCAGGTCGCCGTGGGCCTCCGCCCGGTGCATCAGGACCCGGCCGACCGGATCCGCGCCGGGCCAGAGGCGCTCGGCCAGCGTCCGGTTGACGATCGCCACCGGCCGGCCGCCCGCGGTGTCGCGCACATCGAACTCCCGTCCGCGGAGGAGCCGCGTGCGCAGCGTCGCGAAGTACCCGGGCTCGACGACGTTCCAGTCCAAGTCGATCTCGTCGGCCGCGGCGGTGTGGCCGGGGAGAAAGAGCCCGCCGCGGCCCATGCCTTCACCGCCCAGGGGCAACACCGCCGCCGTCGAGGCGCTCTCGACGCCCGGCAGGCTCCGGACCCGTTCCAGCAGCTCGCGGGCGTAGGCGGGTCCCGTCCGCTGGTCGTAGCCGCCCAGGGACAGGTCGAGGCTCGTGACCTCGACGCCGGACGCGTCGAAGCCGGGGTCGACGGCTGCCGCCCGGCGCAGGGTCTGGAGCGCCAGGCCGGCGGTCACCACCAGGGCGAAGCTGCAGGTCACCTGGGCGACCACGAAGGCCCGGCGCAGGCGCATCCGCCGGGGATCCACGCGCTCTCCGGGCTTGAGCGCGCCGGCGACCTGGCGCCGGGACACGGCGAGGGCCGGCGCCACCCCCGCCGCGAGGGCGGTGAGGAGCGAGACCCCGAGGGCGAAGGCGACGACCCGGGCGTCGATGGCGGTGGGAAGCGCCACCGGCAGGGGAAAGGCGGAGAGCGAGGAGGCGAGGACGGTCGTCAGGAGGCGAGCGAGGACGATCCCGAGGACCCCGCCGGCGAGGGACAGGACCGCGGTCTCGGTCACCATCCGACCCACCAGGCTCGCCCGGCTGGCGCCCAGGGCGAGGCGCACGGCGATCTCGGAGCGCCGGGCCGTCGCCCGGGCCAGGAGCACCCCCGCGAGGTTGGCACAGGCGATGAAGAGGACCAGCGCGACCAGCAGCATCAGCGCGCCGAGGAAGGCGGCGAGCGGTCCCTCCCCTCCGGGGAACGACGACAGCCGCTCGACCCGCAGGCCGCGGCCGCGGTTCGCGCGCGGGAACTCCCGGGCGAGCGCCGCGCCGATCGCCTGGACCTCGGCTCTCGCCTGGTCGATGGAGGCGCCGGGCGCGAGGCGGCCGATCATCATCAGCCACACCGACTCCCGGCGATGCAGCATCTCCGTCGAGGCGCTCGGCAGCGCTTCGGCGATCATGCTCGCGGGGACCCAGAGGTCCGGGCGGAAGACGGTCGTCCCCTCGAAGCCCTCCGCCGCCACGCCGACGACGGTGAAGGGATGCCCGTTGATCTCCACCCGCCGGCCCACCACCGCCACGTCGCCGCCGTAGTGGCTCGTCCAGAAGCGGTGGGAGAGCACCACGTAGGGCGCCTCTCCAGGCCGCTCTCCGTCCCGCTCCGAGAAGAGCCGTCCCCGCGCCGGCCGGACCGCCAGGGTCTCGAAGTAGTTGGCGGAGACGAGCGAGCCGTAGACCCGGACCGCGCCGTCGCCCTCGGCGAGGCTCATGGGGTCGGGCGAGAAGCGGAAGGCGGCGACGCTCGAGAGCGTGCGGCTGCGCGAGCGCAGGTCGAGGTAGTCGGGGTAGGAGTCGTTGTCGAAGCCCCGGCCGTCCTGCGAGCGCCCGACGTCGTCCAGCCGGCCGGGGTCGCCGACCCCGGTCGGGCCGCGCAGCAGGATCCCGTCGGCGAGGGTGAAGACCGCGGTGTTCGCCCCGATGCCCAGGGCGAGCGAGACGATCGCGGTGAGCGCCAGACCGGGGTTGCGGCCGATCAGGCGCCCGGCGTGGAGGAGGTTCCGGCGCCAGCTCGTCATACCGGGTACCACGCGGCGGCGCCCGGCCTGGTTAACAGAGGCTCCCCGGGGCTACTTCGCGGCGCCCCCGTAGCGGTAGCCGTTGCGGGTGCGCACCTCGACCCCGCGGCGCTTCACCCGGACGTCGATCTTCTGGTAGCCGCGTTCGCCGGCCGGGTGCTTCGCGCGGAAGGTGACCAGGTAGTAGCCGGTGGTCTGGCCGCTGATCCGCTCGAGGGGCTGGAGGAAGGAGTTGAAGCCCTTGAACAGCTCGCCGCCCGTGTCGTCGGCGAGCTCGCTCAGGAACGTCGTCTGGGCGGTGTCGGAGTGGATGCCGCCGCCGGCGAGGTCGATCGGATAGACCGCCACGTTGTTGGCGTTGAGCGCCTCGTCCATGGGCGGGTAGTAGCGCGAGTCCGGGGCGCGGGACGCCGAGTCGAGCTGCCCGAAGCCGAGGCTGAAGAGGAGCAGGTTCTTGCGCCCGATGATGTTTCGCGTGGCCTCGGCGACGAGGCGGATCGCGTCTTCCGGGCGGGTGGCCGAGGTCTCGAGGTCGAAGCTGTTGGGCAGGCCGGCCAGCAGGCTCGGTCCGCCCCGGGCCACCTGTCGCCGGCGCAGCGAAGGCCGCGTCGCTTCCGACGGACGGCCGACCACCGCGTCGTCGATGGCCTGGAGAATCGCGGACTGGTCCTGGGTGAAGTCGCTGAGCACCGAGAGGCTCTGCCGGTACCGGACGACGGCGATCCAGTCCGAGCCCTGCATCTCGTCGCGCACCCACTGGCGGGCGAAGCGGGCCGCGTCCAGCCGTCGGCTCGTGAGCACGGCCTCCTTCGGCACCGTGCCGCTCTGATCGTGGAAGAAGAAGATGAAGTAGCGGGCCGAGGGCACCGCGGCCGGCGCCGCCTCGGCCCCCTCGCGCGCCCGGGGCGTGCCGCTCTTGCCCAGGTCCTCGTAGCGCGTCGTGTAGTAGTCGACGCTGGTCACCTCCACCGGCTCGCCGTTCTCGGTCACCACGAAGTCGTCCTTGCCCAGGCCGGGCACGCTGCGCCCGTGTCGGTCGAGGGCCAGGACGTCGAGAAAGACCTCGGTGACCTCGACCTCCTCGCCGAACTGCGCGGCGGGGGGTGCCGCGGGCGGTTGCGGCTGGGTCCGGGCCGGGGCCGGGGGCTGGGCCTCGGCCTGATCCTGGGCCCGGGCCGCAGCGGGCAGGAGCAGCGAGAGCACGAGCAGGGCGGCGGCGAGGCGCCGCGAGGCGCCGGGACAGGGCAGAGCGGTCATGCGCTCATTCTGCCACGGCGCGGCGATCGCGTATGCAGCCTCGAACGCCCCGACGTCGATCGAGGGGCTGGTCGACCCGGAGCTCTTCGCCGTCTTCGGCGTGGAGCCACTTCTCGGGCGCGCTCTGGAGCCCGCCGACGAGGCCCGCCGGAGGTCGATGCTGCTCCTGGGCGCTCTGGCCCTCGTCTGGCTCGTCGCCTGCTTCGACGTCGCCGGTCTCCTCCTGGCTCGCATGGAGGACCGCCACCGGCCTCGCCGCCGCCCGGGCCGCGAGCCGCCTGATCGCCGGCACCCTCTACGGCATCCGCGCCACCGATCCGGGCAGTTGCGGCGTTGCTGCAGGAGGCTGGGAAGACGTCCGGGCTGGTACTCTCCCGTCCGCCATGAGAGTCCTGATCGTCGGTGCCGGGCCCACGGGGGCCGCCCTCTCCTACCTCCTCGCGCGCCGCGGCATCGAGGTCGTCCTCCTCGAGCGCGAGGAGGACTTCGGCCGCGTGTTCCGGGGCGAGGCGCTCATGCCGAGCGGCGTCGACGCCCTCGCCCAGATGGGTCTCGGCGAGGCCTTCGAGCGCCTGCCGCAGCGCCGGGTCGAGCGCCTGGAGCTCTTCATGGAGGGCCGTCGCGTGCTGCGGGCCGCGTGGCCGGAGACCTCGGGGCCGGAGAACGCGGTCCGGGCGGTCTCGCAGCCGGCGCTTCTCGAGATGCTCGTCGCGGCGGCGCGCCGCCACCCGGGCTTCGAGCTCCGGATGGGCGCGGCGGTGCGGGGCGTGCGGGTGCTCGCCGACGGGGTCGAGATCGAGGTGCGAGGCACCGGCGGCGCGGAGACCCTCTCGGGCGACGCCGTCGTCGGGGCGGACGGCCGCGCCTCCATCGTCCGCGCGCGCTCGGGCCTCGCGGTCGAACGCCTGCCCTTTCCCGCCGACGTCGCCTGGTTCTCGGCGCCCCTTCCCCCCGACCAGGAGGACGACCCGCGCTTCCAGTCCCACACCCGCGGCGGGCAGACGGTGGTGCTCTATCCGTCCTGGGACGGCCGCCTGCGGATCGGCCTCCACCTCTCCGCCCAGGAGGCCGCGGGAAAGCCGAGCGAGCTCAAGGCACCGCTTCTCGAAAAGCTCTGCCGCATCGTCGGCGAGCCCTACGGGCCATTCTTCGGCGAGCGGGCGGACGAGCTCTCCGACCCGGTCCTCCTCAAGGTGCTCTTCGGCCGCTGCCCGCGGTGGTGGGCACCCCGGACGCTGCTCCTGGGCGACGCCGTCCACCCCATGTCGCCGGTCCGCTCCCAGGGGATCAACCTGGCGCTCCGCGACGCCCTGGTGGCCGCGAACCACCTCGTCCCCGCCCTCGAGTCGGGCGAGGCCGGCACCTTCGAGCAGGCGGCCCGCCGGATCCAGGCGGAGCGCGAGCCGGAGATCACCCTCGCCCAGCGCCTCCAGCTCCGCTCCGCCCAGCCCCCACCCCCCGTCCGCACGCCCCAGCTGCGCGCCACGGTCCTCCCCATCCTCAAGAAGACCGGCGTCATCAAGCGCATGATGCTCAAGAGCGAGCTCCCCCTGCGCCACGGCAGCGTGCCGGTCCGGCTGGAGGTGTGAGGCGGGGAGGTGGTCTCGGTCTGGCGGCGCCGGCGAAGGAGCGTGGTGAGCCCCCGAGCCCGGTCCGAGTGAACGTGGTTCGGACCTGGGGAACGGCTCAAGCGCTTCGGCTGTTAGGCGACGGGCTCACCCGCCTCCCTCCCTCAAACCGTGACGAAGCGGTTCAAGTCGAACGGCTCCTTTCGTTTGAGCATGTTGTAGACGGCGCGGCCGAGCTTGGCGGCGAGGACGCCCATGGCCTTGCCTCTCCCGTGCTTTTTCCTGAGTCGGGCGACGAGCTTCTGGCCTTTCGGGTTGGCGATCTGAAAGAGAGCGGCGGCTTCGGAGAAGGCCCACTTGAGATGGACGTTTCCCATCTTGCCCCTTCGGGGCTTGCCCTTCTTACCGGCCGAGCCCCAGTCTCCCTTGACCAGGCGAGCGTAGGAGAGGAAGTTGCCGGCGTCGGGGAAGCGGTCGATGGTGTGGATCTCGT
>CAZIIB010000004.1:0-23531 GCA_964539125.1 uncultured Thermoanaerobaculia bacterium
AACGCCTCCCCGACGGCGCCACGACCGGCGGCCTGCGCTGGGCCGTCGTCCGGCGGGACGAGCCCGTCGCCGCCGCCGGCCCCGAGGCCCTCCCCGTCCTCGGCCGCGCCCTTGCACGCCGGATCGAGGCGCTGCTGCCATGACGCCGAAAGGCAGGGGGTCGCGAGGCCCCCTGCTGGCTTTTCAACCGCAATCGTGAAATACCATCACCCGTAGACCGGAGCCATCATGAAGCGGCGAGGATTCATCTCGGTCGACCCGGGGATCCGCCACGGCCAACTTGCCAGAAACGGTGCCGAAACTCCGGGAGCGGACGGCGCTGCAGCACAGGCATTGTCGTCCATCCCTGGGCTTCCGGCCCTTGACTGGGGCCTTGCGCCGTCGCTATCATTCTTCTTCCGAAGATGTTGAAGCTGTTGCCCGCCGACGAGCCCATCCAGGCATCACGGAACCGCCGACCGGGCCGCTTCTTCCGAGCCGGAAGTGACCTTTGTGACCAAGCTCGTCCGTCCCCTCGGCCCCGCCCTCCCGGCCGACCGGGTCTCGAACGATCTCGTGGACATCCTCGGCCGCGTGGACCGAGAGATCATCGTTCTTTCGCAAGAGTTTTGAAGACTTGGAACTGGCCATCGCAGGGCTCGAGGAGAAACGCCTCCTCGAGGTCCTGCGAAGGCCCTTGCAGGTGGGAGGGGAGATGGCAGCAGTGCAGGAAAATCGACGCATGACGAGCCGTCCACTCGAGCTCGTCACCCCGGACGATCTGGCGGCCGGAGCCCGCACCACGACCTACGTCGTCGCGGGGCATCCGCGCTCCGGGACCTCGATGATGATGCAGGCCCTGGCCCGCGGCGGGCTCGAGCCGGCGTACTCACCGGCGATGGACGACTCGGCGGGGGATCACCCCGGCTACGTCCAAAACCCGAACGGCTTCTACGAGCTGAGTCCGGAGGAGCAACGGCATCCCTGGTTCCCGATGCGCCACTGGGGCAAGCTGCTCAAGGTCCAGTACGTCCAGCTCGGAGGCCTGGCGCCCGGGCGCTATCGGGTCGCCTTCATGATGCGCCACCCGCGCGAGATCCGTATGTCCTACCGGGCGATCGGAGAAGCCACGGCCCGGCAGAGGTTGGGTTGGGAGAAGGAGGAGGAGTACTACCCTCTGATGAAGCGCTTCATGGCCGCCGCCGCGATGCGCGTGGACATGCAGTTGCTGGAGATATGGTTCTCGGACGTCATCGCCGATCCCGAGAGCACCTTTGAAAAGCTTCGTGCGTTCGGCTTCCCCATCGATCCCGGCAAGGCGGCGGAGGCGGTCGACCCGACGCTCTACCGCAACCGTGTCGAGCAGACCAGGACCACAGCGCGCCGCGAGTCGAGCCAGGGCAGATCCGACGATCGACCTCAGGGACTTCCGGCAATGAGCTCGCCGGACGAGTCTGAAGTGCTGACCCCGGAGGAAGCCCGGGCGCGGGTGGCGGAGATCCGCCACCGCCTCCGACCCCGACAGCTCGAGGAGCTGCGGCGGCTCTACCACCAGAGCCGGGACGACGTGGAGTCTCGGGCTCTGATCCTGGCCGAGGAGATCCGACTTCAGAAGCTCGACGGCTATCTGACGAGCCTCATTCCCAAGATGCGAGGCGAGGGGGAGGCGTTGGGGTGGGACGACTTTCGTCCACCGCTGCGGGCTCTGCATCGACCCGGTCCCGGCCGGATCGAGGCCGAGGTCGAGATGGCCCACTCTCCGGAGAGCCACGAATGCGTCCACGGTCCGGCGACCTTGGTGCCGGTGGCGAAGCTCGCCCGCAAGCTCCTCGCCGACGGTGAGCGCATCGGAGCCATCGAGCGCGTCACCTGGGCGCAGCCGATCCGCCACGCCGTCCGGCTGAGCGTGTGGGACGCGGCAGCTGCAGAAGGTGCGCGCCCCGAAGGCGCGGCGTTCTTCGGCCGGTTACGGACTTCGGAGTCTCGCGCCCTGGAGTTCGCCGCCATGCCGCTCACCGACCGCCTCCTGGTCGGCCAGAGGGACTACAACGCGCTGTCGCGCCTCCTGGTCAAGGCTCAGAAGCTCGTCCCCACCGAGGACGGAGAGGGTGTCACGCTGGAGCTCACCGCGGAGGGGTTGGCGGCCTGCCGCCGTCGTCTCGGCCGCAACGCTGCGCTCCGTGCCGCGCTGCTACTCGACCTGGTGGGGATCGCCATCCTCAGCTGGCGGCGTGGGCGCCCGATGGTGGACTGCGGCTTCCAGGACGTCCCGCTCCCGAAAACCGCCGCCGAGACGTTCGCCGCCGGGACCCGCCTCGAGGTCCGGTACCGCACCGACCTCAGCCACCATTCCACCAACTCCGACCTGACGATCGGGCATTACGACTTCCGTTACTTCCCCCGGCAGAGCGAGTGGAGCACGACGATCATGGCCGAGGCAGACGCCATGGAGACGATCCTCCGCAAGCTCCACTCCTGATCCGGCGGCTCCGCCGCGCCGAGGCCTAGCCCGTCGGGGGTACGAGGCGCTCGGATTCCAGGGCCAGCATCGCTCCCCGGACCACCGCCTGCTTCTCCGGGTCCGGAAAGTCGTCCGGCCATCGGAGACCCAGGCTCTCGACCCGCAGCCCGACCTTCCGCTCCCTGACGCGGACATACGCGGCCGGGTCCACGACCAGGCTCAGCAAAACCCCGTTCTCCTCGACGAGAAACCGTCGACTCAGGAAGTCCTCGACCACGCTCTCGAGCTCCGCAGCCGTCATTTCCACGCCCTGCGCCGAGAGCGCCTCGCGGAGACGACTGCGCTTGCGCTGCCCGTCGAGGCTTCGCAGGAGAGCCAGTTCCGGCGCGGAGAGAGGATAGGTCTCGTCGCGCCGACAGGGGCGCGTGTCGTACACGCTCGTGCCGGCGGCCGACCTCCGCAGCTCCAATCTCGCCCGCCCCGGCCCCCGCGATGCCCGACGCCATTCGTGGACGCGGATCGCGGTCGAGCTTGCATAGGCGTAGGGGTCGCGGCCATCGTCGTAGCCGTACTCGAAGAAGTAGGCGAGACGCCTCCGCTCCTCGGCCGGCAACCCGGCGTAGACGAAGTCGTAGCACCAGTAGGGACGAACGTCGCGGAGCCCGTAGCGTTCCGGCGCATTCCAGTACGCTGCGAAGCGGTCCAGGCGGACCTTCGAGCAACCTGACGGCGGCGCCAGATGGAACAACGCCGGGAGGAGCTCGGCCATCTCCTGGTAGTCCTCCGGATTCTCTCCCGGGAAGCCGTAGAGCAAGTTCCAGCTCGTGGCGACGCCCAGCTCCAGGCACCACCTCAGGAGCTGGATGTTCTGCAGGCGAGTGGTGCCCTTCCCCATGAGCCTGAGAACGTCGGTGCTGAAGTTCTCGATCCCCGGCTGAATCGAGCGGACCCCCGCCGCGGCCATCAGCTCGACTTGTTCCTTGCGGATGTTGGCCTTGGTCTCGTAGAAGAGGTGGTAGCTCCGGGCCTCTTTGACCAGATCGGGAAAGAGGGTCCGTAGATAGCCCATGTCCAGGATGTTGTCGGTGACGGAGAAGCGCTTGGCACCGTACTTCTTGCTCAGCGCCTCCAGCTCGGCGGCGAACCGTAGCGGGCTCTTGCTCCGGAAGGCGATCGTCCCGCCGTTGAGCCCGCAGAAGGTGCAGTGCGACTTGGCGCCCCACCAGCACCCCCGCGACGACTCGACCGCCAGCAACGGCTGGGGTTCGAAGGTCCCCTGCCGGATGGCGGCGAAGTAGTCGTCGAAGTCCGGCAGCGGCAGAGCATCCAGGTCGCGGATCGTGACACCCTGAACGAAACGCGGCGGCGCGCCGTCGCCGTTGCCCCTGGCCTTGCCGGCCGTGAGCCGGCGCACGAGGTCGACGATGATCGCTTCGGCCTCCCCCGAGACGACGCAGTCGATGAAGGGGAAGTCGTCGGCCATGGCGCGGCCCATCTGGTCCTCACAATTGGCGCCACCGAAGACGATCGCCACCTCGTCGGCGCTCACCCGACGACGCACCTCCTGAGCCAGGGCGAGAGCCGCGACGTTTTGCTGAAAGGTGGAGGTGAAGGCGAGGACGCGGGGCCGGTCGGCCAGGATGTCGTCCGCCCATTCGGCGACGACCTGCGGCGCCGCGTCGAACGCCGCCGCGAAATCTTCCGCGTGCTGATTCCACCAGTCGGCCAGAAGCATCTCGGATCCCTCCGGCGTTACGGAAGAAGCGCTCTTCATTTGTTCGAACCAGTCCCGCACCTGTCTGTCGTAGTCCGCCAGGCGATCCGCGCGGTCGCCCCACAGGGCGCGGGTGAAGATGATCTCGCCGGGGAGGAAGGAGCTCGGCACGTTGACGACGAGATTCGTATAGAAGTCCCAACCCACACGCTCGCCGTAGTCCAGGTTCAAGTAGCGGACGTCCCCATCGATCCCGCTTTGGCGCAGGACCGACAGGAGCGAGCTGACTCCCAGCGCAGGCTGTTGAGCGGGTAGGAACGGAACGGCGACGAAGCGGACGCGAGGTTCAGCGGCTGCGATCTTCGGCATCTGCCCCCCCTTCAGGAGACCCTCGCACCCACCAGCAAGCGGCGCAGGTGCGCGGTGTTGCTGAGGTCGCAGAGCTCGTCCTGGTGCTGGAAAGTGCCGTAGTTGAAATAGGCCCCGGCGCGGCAGCCGCCGGCGCAGGTGGAGACGAACTTGCAGCCGGAGCACGCTTCGATCTCGTGAGACTTGACGCGGAGGCCGCGTTCCTCGACGCGCGCGAAGATGGCGTCGAAATCCTCCTCGAAGACGTTGCCGATGACCAGCTCCGGCCCCTTGGATAGGTGGCAGGGGTAGACGTCACCGTTCCAGTCGACGTCCACCAGCGAGTGGGCCATCGCGCAGATGAACCGCGAGTTGGGGTGGGTGACGCTGCACACCTCGGGGTCGTTACGCGAGTACTGACGGCTCAGCTCCGTGAAACGGGCCAGGCCGAACCGGTCGATGAGGTACTTGTTGACGTCCCGCAGAGCCTCTAGGAGAGACTCGTTGCTGAGGGAGATGTGCTCGTAGTTGAGACCGGCGTGGGGCAGCTCCTTGAGCTCGTTGGGGGAGATCCAGCCCCCGTTGTCGAGCGCCAGCTCGGCGATCGCCCTCAGCTCGTGGACGTTGCCCTCGTGCAAGGTAGGAGCGAGCTTGAAGGTCAGCTTGTGCGCGATGACGCTACGGATGCCCTCCATCACCTTGGCGAAATGGCCCTTGCCCCGCGTCATCTCGTGGGTCTCGGGAGTCGCCCCGTCGAGGCTGATCTGGACGTACTCGAGCCCCGCGTAGCCCGTCAGACGCCGGGCAACCTCTTCGTCGATGAAGGTGCCGTTGGTGAGGATCACGAAACGGAGGCCCAGCTCCTCGATGAGGTCGAAGATCTCGAAGATGCGGCGGTGGCCGAACGGCTCGCCCCCGGTAACCACGATCTGGCAGCCGGGGTTGACCGCTTTGATGCGCTCCAGCGCCAGGCGGGCTTGCTCGAGCGTCATCTCGGTATTGACGCGGTCGTTGAGGCCCTGGAAACAGTAGGGACAACCCAGGTTGCACCAGCGGGTGATCGTGAAGTAGGCCGCCATCAGCGGTTCCATCGGCGGATCGGGAAGCTCGGTCCGGGTCCATCCGTCGTCCACCAGCTTCTTGGCGAGCCGCTTGGCGTTCGCCTTGGCGAGCTTCTCGGGCTCTCCCGTCTGCCGGAAGTGGCGCTCGAGCGCCTCGACGTCTCCGTCGCTGGCGATGAAGACGTGGAAGGCCACGTAGTCCCCCGGGGCGAGCGCGCTCAGCGCGCCGACAGCGGGCTTGAAGACCACGTAGGTGTCGTCGTAGACCTCGACGTTGATCTTGTCGCGGTGGTTGTCCCCGCGCGCTTCCCAAGGCTTCTCTCCAGGCGGATGGAGTCGGATCCGGCGGTTCTCGATACGCGCGGTCTCGGTTCCCCGAGCGCGTCGAGCCTCCTTTCCGCGGGCGCTGGGTTGGCGGGGCTTGGAATCGCTTTGGAGCACGACCAGGGGGCTCGTCATAGCGGTCACCTCACATCGTACGTTGGGCCATGATGTTCGGGGCATCTGGGGCACGAGGACGGGAAGATAGGCCTCGGGGGCGGGACAGCCCCCGCCCCCGAAGACCCAGAGCACGGTCGAACGGCGACCTACATGTCGTTGCCGCGCGTGATGCAGGCGATGCACCCGACGCTCGAGCAGATGGTCTCCGACAGCGCCTGCTGGCCCCCGGCAACACGCTCGAGCTCTGCGTCGGAGAGCTCGGTGTCCGGCACCCCTACCTTGAGGCCGCGGGTATCGACGCCCTTGTCCTTCAGATACTGGATCGGGTTGAGCGCGAACTTCGCTGCCTCCGGCTGACTTACCCGCACCTCGGCGAGGGCTGCCTCCAACTTCGGATCATTCTTGATGAACTCGGGAACCTGTTGGTCAGACATCAAAACTCTCCTTTCCTGTTTGGGGGTCGCCCCCTAGTGAGGCCGCTGTAGCGTTCGACGTGCGTCACGCCTGGCGGCGCAGACCGAGAACTCGCCCGGGTCGAGCGGGAGGCCGGAGCCCTCCCGGGCCCCGGCAAGACGCTCGCGCCTATTACGCTATCGATCTACAGCTATCGGCCATTGACCACTTCGCAAAGCAACGCCCATGCCTGCTCTCTCCACATACCCCAACCCCCAGTTACCAAGAGGTTTACGTCGTCGTGTGGAGGGATCGGCCCTGGCACCGAGTAGAGGCGTCGCTCTAGGCCGATAGAGGCCCACCTCTAGTGGCCCTGCATTCAGAGCACCTGGGGTAGGGTAGCGAGAGGGATGACGACTCAAGGGAAGCAACCCACGAGCCTCTACGACGACGGAGGAGCTCCGAGGTTCTCGCTCGCCGAGACGCTCGAGGACGTGGAGGACCACCTGCCGCGCGCGCTCGTCTCGCCGCGCGCCTACGAGAGAGTCAAGAAGGCGGCGGCGCAGCTCCCGGCCGCCCTGTCACGCCAGGTCTACCTCGAATGCCGGCTCGCCGAGCATTCCCGGCGGGTGGACCTCATCGTCGGCGTGGAACGTGACGGGGCGCGGGTGCTGGCCGGCCACTACCCCTCCGCTCGCCTTGCCGAACCCCTCCGGCGGATCCCTGCCTGGTCCCGGCTGAGCGGCTTCTGCCGGGAATGGCTGAGGCGCGGGTCGATCCTCGACGCCGGGGTCGAGCGCGTGTGGCTCGAGCTGGACCTGGATGCTCGGGCCGGAGCGTCTCCCGAGGGGGCGCTCACCCCCGGCATCTTCGTCAATTTCTCCCCCGACGCCTGCGCCGCGCCCCCATGGGAGCACCGTCTGGAAGTGGCTCTCGAGAGCGTGAGCCGGCTCGCGGACGAGGAAACACAAGGCGTCGCCGGGGCGCTCGAGCGCTGCTTCCATAGCTTGCCGCCGGAGGCCTCGCCCACGTACGTCGGCATCTTCACGGCGCGCTGGCGGCGAGCCGTGAGGGTCTGCATCCGCGGCCTCTGCGGGGAGGCCGCCGCCGATTTCCTCGAGGCGTTGGGCTGGCCCATGCAACGGGTCGAGTGGGTCCGGCACTGGCTCGGAGCGACGATTGCGGAGGACGGTGCTCGGCCCGTCCTCCTGCACGTCGAGGTCGGCGAGGGACTGAAGCCGGCTCTCGGCCTGGAGTTCGCGTTGTCTCGCCCGAGCCAGCTCCGGGGCGAGCTGGCGGAGCTCGGCTGGCTCGATGGGCTGGTGCGCCGCCGCCTCTGCGCGCCGCGCAAGCGGCTGGGCCTCCGCCGCTGGCCCGGCCGCTCGGTGCAGACCTTCCGCCACGAGCTGTGGCCGAGCCTCGTCACCCGGTGGGTGAACCACGTCAAGCTCGTCGTCGACGACGGGCGACTGGTCGAGGCCAAGGCCTACCTCTACCTCCGACACGACTACGAGCCGCGCTTGACCCGGCGCGGCTGAACCGCTCGCTCCCCCCCCCCGACGGCTCCGGCCGCTCCGGATAGAGGCACGCTTCTATTTGCACTAGAGGCACAGCTCTTTGCGGCGGATGCGAGACCGGCCGTCAGCGGGCTAAACCCTTTCAAAAGAGAGGCTTGGAAATCGGACAGGGGGCGGCACGACTGTTGCTTCACAGCCAAGTCGTACACCGTGTAGGTACCAGACAACCCGCTGGACGAACCCCAGAACGGAGGACGCAATGCCAACTCTGAGGATCAGCCCGGAAGAACGGGAAGCGCTTCTCAATGCCATTCTGGATCGCGCGACGTGTGATCGCGGTTTTCGGCAACTTCTGCTGGACGAGCCGAAGAGCGCCATCCACTGCGAGTTCGGCATCGAGATCCCCCCGAGCTTCAAGATCAAGTTCATCGAGAAGGATCCGGACATCCATTCCCTCGTGGTCCTCCCCGCCTTCTTGGGCGACGGCGAGCTTTCTGAGGACGACCTCGAGGCCGCCTGTGGCGGCACCGGTGGCGACGACGGTAGCGGAGACGGAAGCTCCGACAACTGGGCACCATGAGCCGGAGCGCCGCCATGGAGAAGCAGGAGTTGCCGAAGAGCCAGCGATCCCGCGGGGGAGAGCTCGCCAGTGACGTCGAGCTGACGGACGAGGACCTCGAAGGGGTGAGGGGGGGGCTGATGCGAGCCTACCTCCCCGGCTCGGAAGCCGACGACGGGCCGAGACCGTCCATCCGTGGATTCCACGCACTCGGTTCCCGGTGATCCAGCGAAACGCAGAGGCCGGAGGCGTGCTCACGTGCGCCCTCGTTGCACAGCTCGTCCTCGGAGGACTGGCCGCCGGTTTCTGGGCCCCGCTGCATGCCGAGCAAGGGGCGGAACGAGACCCGGCCCAACCGCAGGGCCTTAGCCTCGAGGGGGTGATCGGCGTCACCTTGAAGGCCGGTACCGACATCCGCCTCGCGGCCGAGCAGGTCAAGCTCGGGGAGGCCGGTCTGCTCGCCGCGCGCGGGGCCTTCGACGCCGCCCTGACAACGGACGTCATGCGCACCCACAGCGAAGAGACGAGGCTCGGCGCGTCCGGTCCGGCGGACACTTTCGCGCTGACGACGGACCAGACCGATTACGCGCTGGGTCTGTCGAAGCAGTTCAGGACGGGCCTTACCATGAGACCGGAGATCGTCGCCCACCAGAGCGAGCTCACCGGGCTCTCGAGCCCGCCGACGAGCACCACATCAGTCGACCTGGAGCTGGGCGTCCCCCTCCTCGCGAATCGCTGGGGCAAGGTCGTCCGCTCCACGGAAGAGGCGGCGAAGGCCGGCTACGAGGCGGATCGCCTCAGCTTCGATCATCAACGGGCCCTGAGTGTCCTCGACGCGGCCTCCGCCTACTGGAGCTACCTGGGGGCTCACCGCCAGCTCGAGGTCCTCCGTTCCGCCGAGAAGCGTGCCCAGACCCTGGTCGAAGAGACGCGGCAACTGGTGGACGCCGAGGAACGCCCCGCGGCCGACCTCAACGAGGTTCGCGGCAACGCGGCCAGCAAGCGGATCGACCGCATCCAGGGCGAGCAGCGACTGATCGAGGCCCGCTCTCGCCTCGGGGTCGCGATGGGGATTCCGGCGAAGGCCATCCCGCGGCTGCCCGCCCCCACCACCGACTTCCCGGTGCCCCGGCCCTTCGAGGCGGACGCCATCGTCGAGAGCCTGGTCCAACAGGCCCTGGGCCGACGAGCCGATCTGCGCGCCGCCACCCAGAACGAGAGGTCCGCGCAGTTCTCGGCGGCGGCGGCCGAAGACGAGCTCAAACCGACGCTGGGCCTCTCGTTCTCGGTGGGCTACTCGGGTCTCGATGGAGGGGTCGGCGCGGACGGTTTCTTCGGAGCGTTTCACCGCAACGTCCCGGGAGCGACGGCGTCCGTTCAGCTCTCTTACCGGCTGCCGGTCGACAACACGGCCGCCCGGGGGCTGGCCCTGCAGCAAGTTGCGCTCGATCAGCAGCAGCGGATCGCGCGAGACGACCTGGCGCGGCAGATCGAGGCGGCGGTGACGGTGGCGGCCGAGGACGTGATGCGCAGCGCGCGAGCCGACGAGGAGACGCAAGTCGCGGTCGAGCTGAACCGCAAGACGGTGGAGAACGAGAAGGTGAAGAACCGTCTCGGGCTCGCGACCCTGTTCGACGTGATCCTCGCCGAGGATCGCCTGACCTCCGCCCTCTCGAGCGCCGTCAACACGCGATTGAGCTTCGCCGTCGCCCTGGCGAGATTGCGCTTCGAGACCGGCGCCCTCGCCGGCAGGGACGGAGACGCCGGCGAGTACGCCGACTCCCTGATGAGCACACCATGAGACGGCGCCCACGACATCGAGACCGGCCGGCGGCCGGCCGAACCCCATCCTGGAGGAGCTCAAGTGGCTAAGAAGCAGATCTTCCGCAAGGTCGCCCTCGACCGGCTGTCGTCGCCCGAGCAGCTCGATCAGGTCATGCACATCACGACGGCGAAGGGCTGGATCGCTTTCGGCACCCTCGCCCTCCTGCTGGTGACCACGGCCGCCTGGGGGGTACTCGGCACGCTCTCGGAAAAGGTCAGCGGCCGCGGAATCCTGGTCAAGACCGGCGGCGTCCTGGAGGTCGTGGCGTCCGCTTCCGGCCGGGTGACCGACGTCCCGGTCACCGTCGGCGAGGAGATCGGCGAGGGGCAGGTGGTGGCGTGGGTCGCCCAGCCTGAGCTCCTCGAGCAGTTGCAGCAGACGCGGAGCTCGCTCGCGGCGCTGCGCGCGGAGCACGAGGAGAACGCGAGGTTTCTCCGCACCCAGACCGATCTGAAGCTCGAGAAGCTACGCAAAGAGGCGGCCGGCCTGCGCCAGTCGATCGCCAACGACTCCGATCGACTGGTGGCGCTGGAGGAACGCCTCGCCGCACAGAAGGAGCTGGTCGCCAAGGGCCTGCTGGCGCGACCGACGCTGCTGGAGTCGCGACAGGCGCGTGACAACACGAAGGAATCGCGCAGCTCCAGCCAAGCCCGGCTGCAGCAGCTCGCGGTGGAGAAATCGGAGGCCCAGAACAACCTGACAGAGACGTTGAGCGAGGGGAAGCGCAAGATCGCAGGAGCCGAAGCCAAGCTCAAGCAGCTCGAGGAGAACCTCCGCGCCAGCTCGCAGGTCGTCTCGCCCTACACGGGCCGGGTGCTCGAGGTGATGACCGAGAAAGGCAAGCTTCTCAACCGCGGCGAGCCTGTGCTGAGCCTCGACCTCACCGGCCAGACCGTCCAGAACCTCGTGGCCATCATCTACGTGCCCTCCATCCACGGCAAGAAGGTCCGGCCCGGGATGGAGATCAACGTGGCCCCCTCGACGGTCCCTCGGGAGGAGTTCGGGATGATGGTCGGGCGGGTCACCCTGGTCTCGGACTACCCGGCGACTCCGAAGGGGATGCTCCGGGTCCTCAAGAACGAGCAACTCGTCCGCGAGCTCTCCGGAGGCGGCGCCCCTTACGAGGTCCACGCCGAGCTCATCGTCGATCCCTCGACTCCCAGCTCCTACCGCTGGACCTCCTCCGGCGGGCCGCCGACGACGATCGAGAGCGGGACCGTGGCGACGGCGTTCGTCACCCTCGGATCCGAGCGCCCCATCGCACGGGTGATCCCGCTCTTCCGCGAATGGACCGGAACCTAGGAAGGGGGCGAAGGACACCATGAAGCCTCGGCTCGAAACCATCGTGCAGCCCCTCCTGCGGTGGGGCCGGCGTCTCCGGGACCTGCTCGGCGGGCGGGGGACCGCCCGCCCCGGCGAGCGGAGGCGAGTGCCGACGGTTCTTCAGATGGAGGCGGTGGAATGCGGAGCCGCGGCCCTCGCCATGGTGCTGGCGAGCTTCGGAAAGCTCCTGCCCCTCGAGGAGCTGCGCGTCGATTGCGGCGTCTCCCGCGACGGCAGCAAAGCGAGCAACGTCCTCAAGGCGGCTCGCAAGCACGGCCTCGACGCCAAGGGGTTCCGCAGGGAGCCGGAACAGCTCAAGGCGATGCCGATGCCCCTCATCATCCACTGGAACTTCAACCACTTCGTCGTCCTCGAGGGGTTCGGCAAGAACGTCGCCTACCTCAACGACCCAGCCAAGGGTCCGGAGAGGGTCTCTATGGAGGAGTTCGACCAGGCCTTCACCGGCGTCGCCCTCACCATCAAGCCGGGGCCGGAGTTCGAGCCCGGGGGGGAGAAGACAAGCCTCATCTCGGCCCTGGCACCTCGTCTCGTAGGCTCCCGCACCGGCCTCCTCTATGTCGTACTGGTGGGCCTGGCCCTCGTCGTCCCCGGCATCCTCGCCCCGACCTACTCGCGGATCTTCATCGACGACGTCCTGGTGAAAGGGCTCCAGTACTGGCTCCGTCCGTTGCTGATCGCCATGGGCCTGACCGCCGCGGTCCAGATCGCGTTGACCTGGCTCCGGCAGCACTACCTGCTGCGGTTGGAGACGAAGCTCGCCCTGTCCACGTCGTGCAAGTTCTTCTGGCACGTCCTCCGCCTCCCCATCGAGTTCTTCACTCAACGCTACGCAGGAGAGATCGGCGGTCGCGTAGCGATCAACAACCGGGTCGCCAGCCTCCTCTCGGGGGAGCTGGCCTCCACGCTGCTGAACATCGTCATCATCGCCTTCTACGCCGTGCTGATGATCCAATACGACGTGCTGCTGACGGTCATCAGCGTCGGCATCGCCGGGCTCAACCTCGCCGTGCTCAAGTACGTCTCCCGCCGTCGGGTCGATCTCAACAAGCGTTTGCTCCGGGACCGCGGGACGGTGCGGGGAGTCGCCATGGGGGGGCTCCAGACCATCGAGACCCTCAAGGCCACCGGTTCCGAGTCGGACTTCTTCTCGCGCTGGTCCGGTCACTACGCGAAGGTGGTCAACGCGAGCCAGCCCTACACCCTGACGACCAACATCGTGGCGCTCGTCCCACCGTTCCTCCTGTCGATCAACACGGCCCTGGTCCTCGGCATCGGCGGGATGCGGGTGATGGAGGGCCACCTCACGATGGGCATGCTGATCGCGTACCAGGCGCTCATGCTGGCCTTCATGACACCGGTCAACCGGTTCGTCAGCCTGGGCTCCACGGTGCAGGAAGTGGAGGGCGACCTGAACCGCCTGGACGACGTGCTCAGGGCCAGGACGGATCCCATCGCCGTGTTGGAGGAGCCGGATGGGAGCGGCTCGCGGGCGGAGGACGAGGACCGAGACCTCGGACACCGGGACGGCGACGGGACGGGCAGGCTGGCGGGTCACCTCGAGCTGCGCGGCGTCGCCTTCGGCTACAGCCGCCTCGAGCCGCCACTCGTCCAGGACTTCAATCTCGTGCTGACACCCGGCTCCCGGGTGGCGTTGGTCGGCGGATCGGGGTGCGGGAAGACGACGATCGCGCGCCTGGTCGCGGGTCTCTACGACGTGTGGGAGGGGGAGATCCTCTTCGACGGCAAGCCCCGCTCCGAGATCCCCCGCAGGGTCCTGACCAACTCGCTGGCAATCGTCGACCAGGACATCTTCCTGTTCGAGGGAACCATCCGCGACAACCTGACCCTCTGGGACTCGACGCTGCCGACCTCGGACATCTTGCAGGCCGCCCGTGACGCGGCGATCGACGACGCGGTGATCGAGCGCGCCGACGGCTACTCCGGATTGCTCGAAGAGGGCGGCGCCAACTTCAGCGGCGGCCAGCGCCAGCGCCTCGAGATCGCCCGTGCCCTGGTCAGCAATCCGACGCTCCTGGTCCTCGACGAGGCGACCAGCGCCCTCGACCCGACGACCGAGAAGACGATCGACGACAACCTGAGACGGCGTGGGGTCACCTGTCTGCTGGTCGCTCACCGCCTGAGCACGATCCGCGATTGCGACGAGATCATCGTCATGGACAAGGGCCGCATCGTCCAGCGGGGCAAACATGAAGAGCTCATCGACCTACCCGGAACCTACAGCGACCTCATCGCGGCGGAGTGAGCCGGCGAAGGCGCGCCGACGGCGGCGAACCGGGGGAAGCGGGGTGTGACGATGCCTGGAGCACAGACCGAGCGACTGCTGGAGGAACGGGGCCGGCCGCTCAAGGTGGGCAATGACAAGCCCTTCCTCTTCGCCGGGAGCGGAGGGTGGTACGTCCGGTCCGGTAACGTGGACGTCTTCTCCGTGAGGGTCGAGAAGGGGTGCGCCGTGGGGGCTCGGAGCCACCTCTTCCGGGCGAAGCCGGGGCAGTTCCTCTTCGGTCTCGGTGAGGCGCAAGATCGGCCGATGGGACTCCTCGCCGTCGGAACGAGCGGCACTCGGCTCATCAAGATCGAGGAGACCGAGCTGCGGCGGCTGGCCAGCAACTCGAACCATGCCGCCGACGTGGCCTCGTGGGTGGAGGAGTGGGTGGACGTCCTCTGCTCCACCATCTCGAACGGCCTGCCGCTCGACGAGTGTCTGAGCCTCCAGCCCGGCGAGCACGTCGCCTCCGAGGACGAGGTGGTCCGGGTGTGCCCGACGAAGAGCACCCTGTGGATCCACGCGGAGAACGGTACGTTGCGTCTGCTCGGCCGCCAGGGGCTCGAGCTCGGAGACGAGGGCTTCACGCCCATCTCATCCCGGGCCTGGCTGGAGGTCCCGGCACACGGCCGGATCCAGGCCGAGGAGAGCCGAGCCCTGATCGGCCGCGAGGAGATGTGGGCCGGCCTCGGGCGCTTGCACGACCTGGTACTCGATTACGTCGTCCAGAGGAGCGCCCAAGCGGCCCGGGAGGAGCGCGAGCGCCTGCGCCAGAAGGCGGCGTCAGACCGCCTGGCGTTCGCCGAAGCGTGCTCGTCGATCGCGCAGACGCTCGACGGCAAGGCGCGGGAGGCGCCTCGGGGACCGGCGGAGGACCTCTCGAAGAAGGACGCCCTCGTCGCCGCATGCGCGCAACTCGCCGCCGAGCTCGACATCGAGCTCAAACCGCTCCCCGCCACCGAGGGACCGACACGCCGGGAGCCGCTCGCAGCTCTCGCCCACGCCTCCAGGTTCCGCACCCGCCAGGTCCTGCTCCGCGGGAGCTGGTGGAAGACCGACGGCGTCCCGATGCTGGGCTACTTGAAGGAGACGCAGCGTCCCGTCGTCCTGCTGCCGAGGCCGTCCGGCTACCTGATGCGGGATCCTGTCGAGCGCACCGAGGTGTGGGTGAAAGACGACGTCGCCGAGCTGCTCGAGCCCGCAGCGCAGACCTTCTACCGTCCCTTCCATGAAGGGGCTCTGTCTCTTCCGGACGTGGTCAAGTTCGGTCTGCGCCGTTCGGGACGCGATCTTGCCAGGATCCTCATCATGGGCACTGCCACCGGTCTGCTCGGCCTGGCCACGCCGGTCTTCACGGGCATGATCTTCAACGACGTCATCCCGAGCGCCGATCGGCTCCAGCTCTTCCAGTTGATGGCCATCCTGCTGGTGATCGCGGTCGCCACCCTCCTCTTCAACGTCAGCAGCGCGATCGCCCTGGTGCGCATCGACGGGCGCCTGGGCGCCGGCATCCAGAGCGCGCTGTGGGACCGCCTGCTCGGTCTGCCCATGCCCTTCTTCCGCCGCTACACGGCAGGTGACCTGGCCAACCGCGCCATGGGCATCGACTCCATCCGGCGGGTGCTCTCCGGCTCCGTGGTGACCGCGGTACTGGCCGGAATCTTCTCGACCTTTCACTTCGGTCTCCTCTTCTACTACGGCGGGAGCCTCGCCTGGTGGGCGACCTTCTTGATCGGCCTCGCCGTGCTGACGAAGCTGGTCGTCGGGCGCGTGCGCTTGCGCTTCGACCGCGCCGCGGCCTCCGTGAGCACGAAGCTCTCGGGCTCCGTCCTCCAGTTCCTCTCCAGCATCAGCAAGCTGAGGGTCGCCGGGGCCGAGATCAAGGCGTTCTCGGTCTGGGCCCGGGAATTCAGCCGGCAACGACGGTATCGGTACAGGTCGCGGCTGCTGGACAACGTCCTGGCAGCGATCAACGCGGGCTTTCCCCTGGCGTCGCAGCTCGTGATCTTCGGTCTCGCCATGAAGCTGTTGACCGCCGATACGAACCCTCTGCCCACCGGCAACTTCCTCGCCTTCCTGGCCTCCTACACCATCTCTCTGAACGGCCTGCTCGGTGCCAGTACCGCGCTCCTGAGCGCGGCGTCGGTGATCCCGATGTACGAACAGGCGCGACCGATCCTGCGCGAGAAGCCCGAGGTGGACTCGGGCAAGGCGGAGCCCGGCACGCTGTCGGGAGCCATCGAAGTCCAGAGCGTGAAGTTCCGGTACTACAGCGACGGGCCGCTCGTCTTGCGCGACGTCAAGCTGCAGGTCCGACCCGGAGAGTTCATCGCCGTCGTCGGCCCCTCGGGGTCGGGCAAGTCGACGCTCCTCCGGTTGCTGCTCGGCTTCGAGGAGCCCGAGTCGGGAGGGATCTATTACGACGGCCAGGATCTGGCCAACCTCGACGCGCAGTCCGTCCGCGCGCAGATCGGCGTCGTGCTGCAGAACGGCCAGCTGATGCCGGGAGACATCTTCACCAACATCGTCGGCTCGTCGCTGGCAACACTCGATGATGCCTGGGAGGCGGCCCGGATGGCGGGCCTGGATCAGGAGATCGAGGCGATGCCGATGAAGATGCACACCATCGTCAGCCAAGGCGGCGGAACCATCTCGGGCGGCCAGCGCCAGCGATTGATGATCGCCCGGGCGCTGGTGCGCAAACCGAAGCTGCTGCTTTTCGACGAAGCGACGAGCGCGCTCGACAACCGGACCCAGCAGCTCGTGACCGACAGCCTCGATCTGATGCAGGCGAGTCGGATCGTGGTGGCGCACCGGCTCAGCACGATTCTCCACGCGGACCGCATCTACGTCATGGAATCCGGGCGCGTCGTCCAAACCGGCAACTACGACGAGCTCCTCGAGCGCGAGGGGACGTTCCGCGAGCTGGCCAAACGCCAGATCGCTTGAGAAAGGCGGCTTCCATGAAGCGGGTCAAGGAAGGCTGGCAACGACAGGCTCGATGCGCCGCGGCCCTGATCGGGGCCTCGGTGCTCCTCGCCCTCGGCGCGTGCAGCGGGTCGCGATCCACGGCTGAGGAGAGGCGGCTACGGGCCGTCGAGGGAAGCGACGACGTCGTCGTGGCGGTGGTATGGCCCTGGGAGGCGCGGAAGGACATGCTCTATTCGGAGGGCTTGGACCTGGCGCTGGCCGAGGTGAACGACGCAGGGGGCGTCCACGGCCGCTCCCTGCGTCTGCTGCGAAAGGACGACCAGGAGTCGGTCAACCAGGGACGTCTCATCGCCCAGAAGATCGCGGATGATCCGGACGTCGTAGCGGTGATCGGGCATCTCCAGTCCTACGTCACCGTGCCGGCGGCGGCGATCTACGACGCGGCCGGCCTCGTGCTTCTGGCACCCGCGGCGACCAGCGCCGAGCTGACCTCCAAGGGCTACCGCCGGGTGTTCCGTTTGACCGTCAACGATCTGGCGATCGGCCAGCAGATGGCGGACTACGCGGCCGCCCAGGGGTACCGGCGGATCGCCGTCTACTACGAACGGAGCATCTACGGCCGGGCGCTGGCCAACGCTTTCGAAGAGCAGCTCTCCACGAGCGAAGCCTCGGTCCTCGCGAGGAACTCGTACGACGTCGGCTTCCACCCCCGTGAAGGTGCTCTGCAGCCGATGCTGACTCGCTGGCGGAGCCTCGATCTCGACGCCATCTTCCTCGCCGGCCAGACTCCGCCGGCGGGGCAACTCGTCGCCGTCTTTCGCAAGCGAGGATTCGCGCTCCCGGTGCTCGGCGGCGACGCCATGAGCTCTCCGGACTTCATCAAGGCCGGCGGGGACTCGGTGGAGGGGACGGTGGTCGCGACGTTCTTCCACCCGGAAGAGCCTCGCCCCGAGGTCCAGGAGTTCGTCGCGGCCTTCCGCAAACGCTACGGGGTCGATCCCGACGCCAGCTCGGCCCTCGGATACGACGCCGTCCGGCTCCTGGCCCACGCGATGAACCAGGCCGCCTCCCCCGCGCCGGCAGAGGTGGCGAAGGTGCTCCACGACGAGGCCGGCTGGGACGGAGTCACCGGCAACTTCAAGTTCGACCAGAAGGGCGAGCTCGTCGGTCGCCACGTGATCAAGGGCGTCGTCAAGAACGGCCGCCTGGAGTATCTCGGGAAGTGATCGGCGCCGACGGGAGCCGCAGCCTCGAACCGGGAGGACCAGATGGAGAGTGAGACCCTTGGCACCGAGGTGCTCCGCGCCCACGGGGCCACCGACGACACCGTGACCGAGCTCCTCGCCTACACCCGCGGGCGCTTCCAGCTTCCGGAGCGCGCCGGGGAGCTCGTCTACCCGCTCGAGGACGAACCCAGCGTGGAGCCGTGGGAGCGCTACGCCCGGGAGGCCGAGCGGGAGGGCACCTTCGAGAGTCTCCGCAAGCGGCTCGTACAGCTCCGGTTCCCCATCCGGCGGGGGATCAGCGACGCGCCGGCCTACCGCGACGCGACCCGCCGCGGACGTCTCCAGGAAGGCGCCGAGGAGGGAGAAGGGCTGCGCTTGCACGCGCCCGGGGAGCTCCGGCTCTTCATCCATCCGACCCCGGCCGGGAGGATCCCGGTCCTCGTCGCGGGGGACCGGAGCGACTTCGAGAGCCTGCTCCAGGCGTTGACGTGCCGCAACGAGCCGGAGCCGATCCCGCCGTCGGTGGGGGCGATGATGGTCGCCGGCTACAACAACTGGGACCGCATCCGCGAGCAGCGTCACCGTTGGCAGCTCGAACACCCCGGCGGCGACTGGAACGCCGCGTTCCGTGAGCTGATCCCCCACAAGGAGCTCTATCAGGACCGCTTCGTGGTCTTGAGCCGGGGCCCTTACAGCGGCACGGCCGCAGCGCTGCTGGGGTTCACGGAGGCGGAGTGGCTGGCGCGGTCTCTGACCCTTCGCCTCGACCACGAGTGCGCCCACTACTTCACCAAGCGGGTCTTCGGCAGCATGAGGAATTCGCTCCACGACGAGCTGATCGCCGACTACCTCGGGATCGTGGCGGCAGCCGGCGGCTTCCGAGCGGACTGGTTCCTCCGCTTCCTGGGCCTGGAAGACTTTCCGCGCTGTCGGCCCGACGGCCGGCTGGCCAACTACCGGGGAGACCCGCCGCTCTCGGAGCCGGCCTTCCGGGTGCTGCAGGCGCTCGTCAAGAGCGCCGCCGAGCACCTGGAGGCCGCCGATTTCTCCCGTGCCTGCGGGAGCTGGGGAATGGAAGAGCGAGCCAGGGCGCTCTGGGCCCTGGCGATGTCGAGCCTCGAGGAGATGGCGGCCGAGGACGGACCCGGGAGGCTGCGTCGGGCCTGGGAGGAGGCGGCGCAGCGCGTCACCTTCCTGCCCGGGACGCCGTCACAGACGTCGCGGCGACTCGACCCTACGATCCAGCCCTCGTGTTGACTCCTGGACCGTCGAACGGAGCTCGGACCCGGATGACGACGAGAGAATCAGGACCCGCCGAGAGGAAGAGCGATCCGGACCCGAAAGGCAGCTCCTCGCGGACTCACTGCAGCGCCTTCCTACTGCCAGTTCTGCACCGGACGATCTACTTGACGTCGCGTGAGACTCCCTGCTAAATTGTTCCGCGGCAGCGGTACCTCCCCGGTTTCCCGCGTTTCGCTGTCTGGATGAGAGCGAAAATGTCTGGGGAAACTGCACCAGTCGAGTGCGAGCTTGCGCGGCGGCTACGGGTCCTCTCCCGCGAGCGCTGGGGTCGGAAGAAGGAAACCATCCTCATCGGCCGCGATGAGCGCTTCTGCAGTGCCCTCGACAAAGTGGTGCGTCTCGCCGCCTCCGATTGCCCGGTGCTGCTCTTGGGGGAGACCGGCGCCGGCAAGGAGCTCTTCGCTCGATCTGTGTTCCTGAGCTCCGCTCGCCGCAGCGAAACCTTCCTCGCCATCAACTGCGCGCAGTACGTGGGCGAGCAGCTCATCACCAGCCAGCTCTTCGGTCATCGCACCGGGAGCTTCACCGGAGCCGTCGGCAACCACAAAGGGGTCTTCGAGGTAGCCGAGGGGGGGGTGCTGTTTCTGGATGAGATCAGCGAGCTTCCGCTCCCCGCCCAAGCCATGCTCCTGCGGGCGATCTCCGAGGGCGAGATCCTGCCCGTCGGCGGGACCCAGCCCAGGAGCGTCAACGTGCGAGTGGTCGCCGCGACCAACCGCGACCTCCCGCGCATGGTCGATGAGGGGACCTTCAGGAAGGACCTCTACTACCGGCTGGGTGGACACGCCGCCGTGGAGGTGCCGCCACTTCGCCGACGCGGAGACGACTGGAGGCTGATCGCCACGTACTTCCTCGGCAAGCTCGGCCGCCGGCACGGGGTGAGCAAGCGCTTCTCGCAGGAGGCGGTGAGCAGCCTCCGCGGCCACGACTGGCCGGGCAACGTCCGGGAGGTCAAGACCGTGGTCGAGACGGGCTACCATCTGAGCGCGGCCGAGGTCATCGCCCTCGGGGACATCGGAGGACTGCTGGAGGAACGGACCCGCCAGGACGAGCTCAGCAGAATGTTGGACGACGACGTGAAACGCTGCTGCGATCGCATGGCCAATGGTGGTGGCAGCTTCTGGGACGTCATCCGTGGTCCCTTTCTCGACCGGGAGCTGAACCGCCAACAGGTCCAGGCCGTGATCTCCTTCGCGCTCGACAATCTGACCGCGGGCAACTACAAGGAGATGCTCCTCCGCTTCGGAGTCGCTGAGGGTGAGTACCTGAAGGCGATGGACTTCTTGCGCCACCACCGACTCAAGCCGGACGATCGCGCGTCAGAGAAGCAATACATACATTGAGGTGGAGATGCTCAGCACCCTCCTCGTCTCTGCAGCGATCGGCACGGCGCTCAATGTCGTCGTCCTGGCCGGCATTCCGTTCTTCGGCTACTACCTCTTCCACCGCTGGCGTCGGAACCGCGGTCTCGCCGAGGTGGCGCGCAGAGCCGGCCTGCAGGGCCTCGAGCTCCGGTATCTCGGCTACAGCCTCGCCTTCACGGCGGTCGTCCTCGCCCTCCTCCTGATCTGGCCTCCTCCCCTCCAAGCCCTGGTACGCAAGAGCTCACCACAGCACGTCTTCGTCGGTCTCGACCTGGGTCCCGCCGTGGTGCTGGCTCTCCTCTTCGGGGTGATCAAGACGGGCTTCTCGGAGGAGCTGCTGTTCCGGGGCCTCATCGCGGGAAGCCTGTCGCGGCGCCTCTCCCTCGGTTGGGCCAACTTCTGGCAGGCTGTCATCTTCCTCCTCCCCCACCTGCTGTTGGCGTTTGTGGCCCCTGAGATGTGGCGCTATCTCGTCTTCGTCTTTGCCGGTGCCCTCGTCGTGGGTTGGCTGCGCATCAAGTCCGGCTCGATCCTCGGACCTTGGCTGATCCATGCGAGCCTCAACACCGCGACCTGCCTCCTCGTGGCGCTCCGAACCTGACGCCCGGACCCGCGGCCGTCGCTGCATGGCGCCAGCCTCGCCACGATCTCGTGCTCGCCTTCGGATGGCCTGGGTGCCCTCAGGGGGCCGGGGCTCGCAGAGAGGAACGGAGACGACTTCCCTTCAGGATGGGGCGTGGCGAGCGTGGGCGCTTCTCCTAGAGGCTCGATTCCGATCGCCAGGGGCTGCGCCCGAGCACGAGACCGCGGACAGCGCTTCCCGGGTACGCCGCCGCCACGTCTCGTAGGCGGGCACGGCCGCGGTGAGGCGACCTCCGTCGTCCGGAAGGCCGGCCCCGAGCCGGCCAGTCAACGCCGCCAGCTCGGCGGCGCTCGCCCCGCACAGGACCTCGCACGCGGTCTCGAGCCACGGCGTTCCTTCGCCGGCCGACATCCGGGCCTCGGCCGCGAAGGCGACTCCCTGAGCGAGGTCGGGCAGCGAGGGCCCGGCGCGCCGCCGCAGCTCCTCGAGACCGGCGGCGGACTGTCCGCCGGCGAAGGCGCTGGCCAGGCCCACCCCGCTCCACAGGCCGCCGCGCCGCTCCGCGGGGAAGCTGGCGACGGTCGCTGCGATGCGCTCGGGACTCATGCCCTGGACGAACCAGAGGCTCCGCCCCAGACCCTGGTCGAATACGTGGCGCGCGTAACCGCTCAGGCGCCTCGGCACCCGCCGGGCCTCGATGGAGCGCCGCCAGCCGAAGAAGCCGTGGTGGAATCCGAAGCCGTCGAAGACGAGCCAGCGCAGGACGGGGTCGAGACCGGCGAGAACCTTGCCATACCGACGAGGGAGGCGGGAGAGGGTCCAGCCGGAGCCGACGAGGATCAGGTACCGGTGAGGAGCTCCCGGTCCGGCGAGGAGCTCGTGGAGGCGGCTCGGCCGCCGAAAACGGCGGGGAAAGAGGGCGTCCTGGAGCGCCAGGCCCATGCCGGCGCCTTCGTAGGCGAAGCTCCTCCAACCGAGCTCGGTTTCGGCGTCGAGCCTCTGGGCCAGGCTCTCTGGGCGTGGGTCGAGGAGGGCGGCGTGATACCCGGTGAGGAAGGTCTCCCCGACCCGTACCAGCCGCGCGTCCCGGGCGGGGTCTTCCGAGTAGAACCCCCGGCGTTCGACCCGGGTCTCCGAGACGGAGATCCCCAGGAGACGACGCCGCAGCCGTGCGACGAGGCTCGGCCGTAGTGACGCCGGCACCCGACTCGCGTCGCCCAGTCCCACCGACTCGGGGGCGGTCTGACCATCGTCCATCATCGCGCCACTTCCTGGAGCTCGCGCGCACGACCCGGCCGAGGAGCAGCCCCCCGACCCCGTCGGCCGCAGCCGGCCCCGCACGTGGTTCCAAGCTCTCGTCCTCGAACCCAAGGTGCTTCGGAGGGCCCGGAGCGTGTCGCATCCTCGATAACGAAACCGCCCGCCGCCGATCCTCAGAGCGCCGTCGGGGCCGAGGCGAGGACAGCGAGGGCGGAGGCGACGAGGCAAACGATGGCCGCCGGCTCGGAGCCCCGGTCCCCTGCCTACCGGCCGAGCCCTTTTTCTTGGTCGCGGAGTGTGCAAAAGAGGTATACTTTTTATACCGTGGAGGGGCGGAACTGGTGGAGTTTGAGTATGACGAAGCGAAGAGCGCGGCGAACTTGGCGAAGCACGGGATCGACTTCGTGGCCGCCCAAGTCTTATGGGATGACGAGGAGCGTCTCGAGGTTCCGGCCCGGACCGAGGACGAGCCGAGGTGGCTGATCGTGGGAAGGATCAAGGGCAAGCACTGGTCGGCAGCCGTGACGTACCGCGACCAGCGAACCCGGGTCATTTCGGTACGGCGCTCTCGCCGCGAGGAGGTGAAGCTCTATGAAGGCCAAGGAGTTTGACGAGAAGTTCGACCGGGGGGAAGACGTCACCGCTGCGCTCGAGCTCTCGAAGGCGCGGCGGCCGGGGCAGGTGCCGCGGCGGGTGAACGTGGACTTCCCGTCTTGGATGGTGGATTCGCTGGACCGGGAGGCGAAGCGGCTCGGGGTGAGCCGGCAGGCGGTCATCAAGGTCTGGATCGCGGAGCGGCTCGAGAAGACGGTGGCGTAGCTGGCGCGGTCGGCTCTTCAGTCCGCCGGATCCGCCCTCTCGCCGCCTTCCTCGAGCGCGCGGCCGGTCTCCCGCCGCGCCGCCTGGGCGAGCTCGACGTCGCGCCGGATGGCGACGAGC